>JBILGL010000004.1:0-26520 GCA_044351075.1 Isosphaeraceae bacterium
TAAGCCGAAGCGACTTTTGCCGCTCAGTCTTCGGTGAGGTTTAACCGAGCGGCTTGGTGCCATTGCTTTGTCCGCTTCATTTCTCACCGATTTCAGCATCAGGGTTGCATGCGGGCTGGTCGCCTGGTCAGCAATTATCAACTGGCGAACCATTCCTGTTGCTTTTTTCCGTACCCAGTGTCTGGTGGCACTGGGTCTTTTTGTTCTGGGCCTGCTATCCGGATGGGGCACAATAAGTGCCCCTCTTGAAAAAATCTGCTGGATCACGCTCGCAATTCTGGCTTATTTGGGAACAGTTTTATGGGGCATCGGTCTGCCTCAGTTCGGGCGTGTGGCCTGCGGGCTGATGAGTCTGATTTGTATCGGACTAATGATTTCGGAGGGAAATGCCGAAGGTGGTGTATTTGAAGCGGCGGCACGCGTGGCAAGCTCGCTTTGGCTGGGAGCAACGCTCACGGCCATGCTTTTGGGGCATTACTACCTGACAGCCCCGGCCATGTCAATTGACCCGCTGCTTGTGCTGGTGCGGGGCATGTTTCTCTTTTTCGCCATTCGGCTGGCGACGACACTTCTACCGATTTTTTTACAAAGTCATTCGGGCCTGAATCTTTCGGATAGCTCGATTATGATCTGGTTTGGCATGAGAGTCGTCATGGGCTACGTTGGCGTACTGCTGGCGACATGGCTTGCCTGGCGCACGGCCAAGATTCGCTCCACTCAGTCCGCCACCGGAATTCTTTATATTGCTTTGGCCTTGCTGCTTTTTGGCGAGCTTGCTTCTATGCTTCTGTGGCGGTCGTCACATGTCACGATGTAGAAAGTAAATAAGGCATACTAGATGAGGCTGTGGTACGATAATATTGAAGCTCGCTAATGAGCTCAAGCATCTGGCTGGTCAATTTGGTCTGTTACAGGGAGTGATTCCCGTGCCTTCGTTTTTTCTGACGATCATAGAGAAAGGCTCTGAAGAAATAACGGAGTGGATTGATTTCCGATATCCGCTCAGCTTTGGCAGACAGGATGTTGATGAAGATTTTATGCTCATGAATAAAGTTCATGAGAAGAAAGATGATGATGGTTCAACAATACAGAGACTTTTCTTCGTCGCTAAAACTGTTACAAAATTTTCAAGAAAAGCGCTGAGGCTGACAGAGCGGTCAAACGATTACATTCGTATTGAAAAACTCGGTAAGACGCCGTTTTTTTATCTTCAAGATTCCAAACGTGTTGCGATTGAAGAGAATCGGCCGATTGAGCTGCAATTACCATTTACACTCTGCACCGAAGAAGATCGCTGGGTTTTCCGGTTTGAGCCCAAAAAAGAGGTGCCGATCGACGAGGAGATGGGTTCGATCAGTTTTTCAGGTGTTAATCCCATTCCACCCTTCTCCGGCTATGGCTCCATGCTGTTCGAGGCGGAAGATACCGAAGCGCCGAAAAGCATCGAAATGATCCTTCAAAATAGTGTGGTTGCGCCGATTGATTTTGAGTCGGGCTCTGCACTTGTCAGCATCGAGAAGATGGATATTCCAGACATTCTCAAGGTGCTGGAGTCCACGCTTGGCATTATCCAGAGTGCCATGAGCGACAGGGAATTTTTCGAACGATCGGTGCAGCTGATGGTCAACCTGCTCGATCTGGACCAAGCATGGGCCCTGACCATTAATGCTAAAGGTCTATGGGAAGTGGTGGCCGCAACGAGTAATCCTTCTTGCGTGAGGACACTGAAAAAGGAGCCGAATGACTTTCTTCTTCGAAAGATGCGCGAATCAGGCCAGACGGCCTGGATGCGTAACTCTGAGGAAAATCTGACTTTTTCGGAAGTGGAAATGGGCCTGTCGGAATCGGTCGGTGCACCAGTGCTCGACCCAGCCGGTAATGTTATTGGAGGCCTGTGTGGCATCAAATTTGTCGAGCACGACTTTGAAGAGAAAAGGCTTGGCGTAAAAACAAAATCGCAAAAGCTCACTGAGATTCGTGCCATCATTATGCAGATTCTGGCGGGCTGTGTGGCTGCCGGTATCGCCCATCTGAACATGAAACGCCAGAAAAATCAGATGGAAATATTGATGGAGCAATATTTTACGGAAAAGATTTCAAAACGGATCATGTCGGACGAAGCCTTGATGCGAGGTTCCGAGTGCGAAATTACCTCCCTGTTTTGTGATATCCGCAATTTCAGCCGGATTTCAGCCACGCTTGAGCCTGATGTGCTGCTTGAGTGGCTTCAGGAAACGCTGAATTCAATCTCAGAATGTGTTCCCCAGTTTGAAGGTGTCGTGGTCGATTACATTGGGGATGAGCTGATGGCTATCTGGGGTGAAATCAGTACGGCTTCAGACCCGGCACGAAAGGCTGTATTAGCCGGATTTGCAATGATCGACGCCATCGAGCAGCTCTCCGACGTCTGGCAGGAGCGTTTCGGCGGCCAGCGATTTCATGTCGGAGTCGGTATTAATACAGGAAATGCCTTCGTTGGAAATATTGGCACACCGCGAAAATTTAAATTTGGCGCCATTGGAAATTCGGTTAATCTCGCCAGCCGCGTGCAGGGTGTCACGAAATATTTCCAGTGCCCGTTTCTGGTCACTCACAACACATGGAAGAAACTCGACGCCCAATTCATGGGCCGGCGCATTGGCGCAGTTTCCATGGTCAATATTCCTCATCCGGTTGATCTCTATCAACTCTTTCGCGAGGGCAATAAAGAGATAGAAAAATTCTGTGCCGACTATGAAACAGCTTTGCTGCATTACGAGAATCAGGAATTTCGAGAGTCTGCCCGGCTGGCAGGCGAAATTCTGGCAGATCATCGCGACGACCGCCCCACGATCATCTTGTTGCAACGAGCCATCGACTGCCTGGTCGATCCGGATAATTTCTCCAAAGCGGTTGTCTTGAAGGGGAAATAATCGGCCCTTTTGAAACGACTGCCACTGATCCTTTCACCAGTTCATAAGATCAATGATTATTTGGCCTTGCATACTATCTGATTTCTGTTAAAAAAGGATGATCAACTATTGATTGTCTGCCGGAAAGGAGTTCGGCTGTATGCGATGGATCGATTCGCGCCGGGGCTTGTTGAGCGACTTCCTCACAGGTTTTATCGCGCTGACCGTTGTTGGCGGTTTTATTACAGCATTGCTGACAACGCGAAAAATCCAGGCACAGACTCCATTCAAGCGCATCGCCGTGCCGGATAAATCCGTCGGTAAAGCCAAATTCAACGGCGGGCCGAACCAATTGCCCGCGGCAATGATAAATCAACCGCCGGCTGCGATGTTGGAGAAAAGTGCCGGCTGTATCAATTGCCACGCCAACCAGCACGACCCTCACGGCAAAGAAACCGTCCAGCTTGGCTGCACCGACTGCCATGGTGGCAACGCTCAGGTGATGGATAAAAACGCTGCACACATCCTGCCCCGATTCCCTGAAGCCTGGCCGGGCTCGGCCAACCCCCAGCGGTCATACACCCTCCTGAATGGCGAATCGCCCGAATTCATCCGTTTCGTGAATCCCGGAGACTTGCGCGTGGCCCGCCAAAGCTGTGGCACCACCGGTTGCCATAGCGATATTGTGGACCAAGTCGGCAAAAGCATGATGACCCATGGCGCAATGCTCTGGAATGCAGCACTTTATAACAACGGTGCAATACCAGAAAAGCATCCGCGATATGGCGAAAGCTATTCGATCAACGGCACGCCCCAGCGTCTGCTGACCATTCCTCCACCCACTCCACAGGAAACGGCAACCAAGGGCGTTTTGCCATATCTGGATCCGTTGCCTCGCTTTGAAATCAGCCAACCGGGCAACATTCTGCGGATTTTTGAGCGTGGCCGATTTGAAGCCGCCGAGGTTGGCCTGCCCAACCCGAAAGAAGATCCCGGTCGCCCTCGCGCTGGCCTGAGCCCCCGCGGGCTTGGCACCAAAAACCGTACCGACCCCGTATTTATGGGTCTGCAAAAAACCCGACTTCTCGACCCGACCCTGAATTTTCTCGGCACTAACGACCACCCCGGCGATTATCGATCAAGCGGTTGCACTTCATGCCACGTGATCTACGCCAATGATCGTTCACCCGTCAATTCCGGCCCTTTTGCTACCTTTGGTAATCGCGGAACGTCATTTCAGCCGGACCCCATGATCCCGCGTAATGAATCAGGCCACCCGATCGAGCATAAATTCACGGTTGGCATACCGACCAGCCAGTGTATCGTCTGCCACATCCATCCAGGCACCACCGTAATGAACAGCTATACCGGCTTCATGTGGTGGGACGACGAAACCGACGCCGAATTTCTCTTCCCGGAAAAGGAAAAGAAACCTACCAGCGAAGAATATACCAAGAGCCAGATGCTCAACCCCGACGAGGCCGCCGTGCGTGGGCACTGGTCCGACCCTGAATTTCTGGCGAATATTACCGACTTAAACCCTTCGCTCAAGCATACCCAGTTTGCTGACTACCACGGCCACGGCTGGGTCTTCAAGGCCGTTTTCAAGAAGGACCGCAAGGGGAATCTGCTGGATCATCGCGGCCGCGTACTTGAAAACGTTGCTGGCCCTGAGCTTCAGGCTGCAACCGGCTATCCGGAAGAGGTCAAAAAACTCTACCGCAGCGTGCTGCCGCCGGATCAATTTGCCACAGCCGAAGCGGCAATACAGAACAATCGCGACGGCATGCCGGTGCATCAGATGGATATCCATCTTGAAAAAGGCATGCATTGTATTGATTGCCACTTCATTCAGGACATGCACGGCAACAACAAGCTCTACGGCGAAGTGCGCAACGCCATTGAAATTCAGTGTGTGGATTGCCACGGCCAGGTCGGTCAGCGGGCCACTTTGGTATCGTCAGGTCCGGCCTCTGATACGTCCGCAAAAGAGTCGGGAAAGACAGGCCGCGACCTGGCGGCTATGCGCACCCCTTTTGGCCAGCGACGTTTTGAACGCCAGGGGAATAAGATCATCCAGCGGTCGATGGTTGAAAAAGACCTGAAATGGGAAGTCTCGCAGGTGGACGACACCATAAACCCGCAATCGCCCGACTATAACGAGCGTGCCAGCCTGGCCAAAACCGTGCGATTCGAGGGGAATCAGATGGTCTGGGGCGATCAGCCCCGCGACCCATCCACTTGCGCCCATCAAAACAAGAATATGTCGTGTATCGCCTGCCATTCGTCGTGGAACCCAAGCTGTTTTGGCTGCCACCTGCCGCAGAAGGCGAATCGCAAAACCCCCATGCTCCACAACGAAGGCGATGTGACGCGCAATATTATCTCTTACAACTTCCAGACGCTGCGCGACGATGTTTACATGCTCGGCCGCGATGGCGACGTGACCGGCAATCGCATCGGGCCTGCCCGCTCAAGCTGCGCCATTCATGTCGGTTCCTATAATGCCAACCGCGAATCAATCTATGTGCAGCAGCAGACAATCTCGGCCGAAGGTTATTCCGGTATCGCGTTCAGCACCAATGTGCCGCACACCGTGCGCGGAGCCTCACCCAAAATTCGATCAGGGCAGGATAAGGGCATGCCCGACTCACCCGAAGCACTCATCGCTGGCCGTAGCGATACAAAATCTTGCACAGACTGCCATCTCTCCGAAAATGGCGACAATAACGCCATTATGGCCCAGCTTCTGATGCAAGGCACCAATTTCACCAATTTCATCGGCCGATATTGCTGGGTAGCCACCGGCGAGCATGGCGTTTCAGCCGTGGTGGTGACTGAGCAGGACGAGCCACAGACAGTCATCGGCTCAGCCCTGCACAAAATCGTATATCCACAGCGGCATGAAAAGCACGTCCACGAAGGCGGAGAGCTTGAACACCTGCATGAACACCCCGGCCGCGATATTTCAGAGATCTTCACCAAGCCGGAAGTGCTGGCCGTGCAGGCACGCGGCGAGTACCTTTACGCAGCCTGCGGCGAGCAGGGCCTTCGGCTCTTCGACATTGCATTTATCGACCACAAGGGCTTTTCGGAGCGTATCACCACTGCCCCGGTTTCGCCCCTGGGCCAGCGGCTTTACGTGCGTACCAAAAACGCCCGCGACGTCGCCGCCCCCACTACTATCGCGCCTGACCCGACCCGTACTCATAAGCCAGAGAATAAAGAAATGCCCATTCACATGGCCTATGCCTTTATTTACGTGGCCGACGCCGAAGAAGGCCTCGTCATGGTCAGTGCCGCGAATATTCTCGATGGCAACCCACTCAATAATTACCTCAAGAAAGATGTCGTTTTTAATCCTGACGGCCTGCTTCATGGGGCACGATCGGTCACAGTGATTGGCACAAATGTCTATATCGGCTGCGATGCCGGCTTAGTCGTCGTTTCGGTGGATGACCCGTTCAAGCCACGTGTGACGTCTGTTCTCGGTGCGCCTGCCGTGAACGATGTCCGCGATGTCGAAGCCCAGTTCCGCTATGCCTTTGTGGCCGATGCAGATGGTGTGAAAGTGCTGGATATCACCAATCCGCAGGTACCGATGCCGGTTTCGGCCGTTCACTTGAAAGAGGCGTATAAAGTCTATCCTGCCAGGACTTACGCCTATGTTGCCGCAGGGCATGAGGGGCTGGTGATTCTTGATATCGAACGCCCCGAGCAGCCGGTGATTGATCAGGTTTATAACGCTGATGGGCAGATAAACGACGTTCGCGATGTGAAACTCGGTATCACTTACACCAGTCAGTTTGCTTATCTGGCGGATGGCCACAATGGCCTTCGGGTTGTGCAGCTCACTTCCACTGATACGCCGGGTTATCAGGGCTTCAGTCCACGTCCAATGCCCGTTTTAGTTGCCACCAAAAAGATGCCGAAAAATGGTCATGCGCTGGCCATCGCCGAAGGCATAGACCGCGACCGGGCTGTTGACGAATCAGGCAATCAGATTGCCGTCTTTGGCCGGGTCGGCGCTCGCCCACTCTCACTGGCAGATCAGCAGAAGATGTATAGCCACAATGGCATGCTCTTCTATGTGTCAGACGACCCTCGTTCACCAGTTTATCAGCGTCTCGCGCCACGACCCTTCCCGGCATCTCCCGGCACGATTCCGACACCCGGCACACAGCCTCGGCCTGTGAATGTGCCATTGGCCCGACCGACCAACCCGCAGCCTTACAAAAAGAATGATAACAAAGTAATGCAGACAATCGGCCCGGTCCTAAACTCACAGTCGCCAGGCCGTAGAAAACAGTAAACTATTGGCCAACCCAAACGATAAACTCTCAATTGGGTGCCAATTTCCCTACCAGTTCACCCAGCACTCGCCGAAATTCCTGCGGTTGCCAATTATTGAGTAATGCCAGGCGGCTCGCCAGAAGATCGGTCACTGCCTGCTGGTCCGATTTTACTGGTGGCGGGGCAAGCGGGTCGTGTTTTTCAGCACGAAGCGATAAGCCCGCAAGAGCATCGAGTCGATCAAGATCAGTCCTCAGCTTCCCGGCAGAATTTGTCGGCAAGGTACCCGTTGCGCTCCGAATGGCCCAGGCCACCTGTCGGGCAGTGTCGTAATCAAGTGTGGCAGAATTCGCATCATTCAACATTGAATTGATAAACACAGTTAAAATCTCTGTCGCATTCTCCGGCTTAAGCGAACCGGACGCCAGCCATCGCGATTCCAGTGTTTTGATCTGGCCTGAGATCAATTGCCGGGCCGCCTGAAAGGCTGACCCATCAGCCGTTGCAGGTATGGCGTAAGGCGATTGCGAGATCTCGCCGTCAACCTTGGCCAAAAGCTCTTTCAACTTTATTTCATTGGCCTGCCAGTTCGCTGGATCAGCACTGATCAGGCTGTATCGCATCAGAACCCGAGGCCATTGCGGCAACCGTGGACGCCCCGGGGCACCTGAGACACTTCGTGCCTGTCGCCATTTCGATTGCTGCCCGCCCAGGCTGTGATGGCATGCATAACAGTCATAGACAGCAATTTCGGGCCCGCTATCTTTCTTCGCCACATGTGGCAGATGCGACTTTTCAAAAAGATCGAGTTGTGCCGCCAAGGTCGCAAGGCCAGAGACAGCAAGCAATTCCGACGTCCCGGCCGATGCCCGATTCCCTGCCTTCTTTTCGCTGGAAGATAGCCAGTGCCGCGGCTCTTCAGCAATAAACGCCGAAACTTCAATACCCGGCAGGGGCGGATGCCCTGCGGCATAAATCTCGTGCGTGATTTTTCGGCCCAGTTTTTCGTTGGTGTCACCCACGTGGCACGAAAGGCAAGCCCGGGCCTGAGTCACCGGGTTTTTCAGATCCACCATGCCCAGCTTCTGCCACCGGTCAACACCCGAAAGAGACTTCCAGGCAGGGTCGGATGCGGCCACATGCTCAACAACCCACTCTTTGCTGCCACCATGGCACGCCACACAGGTCACGCCCTCTTTTGTACGCTCAAGTGGCGTTTCAAAATAGCTCGTCGGGGTGTTTTTTGCGACAGGATAAGAATGACAGCCGATGCACTCTTGCGCAGACTTCAAATCTTTAATCCCAAGATTTTCCGCCATCGCCTGAGCCCGCTTGCCTGCTGCTGATGCCTTTCCGGCCTCGTGGAACCAGTCAAACGCAATCCGGTGCCTGTCCAGATGATTCCAGGTCATCCATTCGGTCATCCGGCAATTATCCGTCTTTTTGGAAGGCTGATCATGGCAGCCGGTACAGTGTTTCGCACCAAAAACGTAGGGTGTGGCCGATGTTGCCGTCTGCTGGCCATGCGCAGCAACCGTAGCGGTCAAAAAAGTAAGACTCGACAAAATCCAGCGAAAATTATTTGCCGCCTGCATTTTCGTTACGCCCCACGCTAGATCGATCCCGTTAATTGATTTGCTCTTTTATTTTGATGGCGAAAGGCTGGTGGCTTCAGCCTGTTGATTCAGACGGGCCCGCAAGAGGTCGATCTTGCCAATTACTTCCGGAGTCGCCATTTTCCTGCCATGCGTCCGGGCCATGGCCGACAATGCCAGAAAATTCTGAGCATCGGTGTCCCATGCTTTGGGCTTGGTGTCAACATTCTGACTCAGGCCCCGACTGATGACCCCGCGAATCTCCGCTTCACCAAACCCTCGATGATTGCGCTCAACCGCCATTTTTCTTAGCTCGCCGGCTATCGCGCGGCACTCGGCTGATGTTTTTTCACGAGACGGAAGTGGCGACTGCATCAGTCGTGTAAATTCACCCGACAATTTAGTCTTCAGCGCTGTTCCCTGCGGATTTTCAGGGATCAGGCTCTCTACGCCATCTAAAAACCATGTGCCCCAGGCAGGTCGGCCGGGCAGTTCTCCCGTTTTTTTGATTCGCACCGGGTCGGCTGTCAGCGGTTGGTGGCACGAATAGCAGTTTGTTTCAGAAAATTCGGGCCACGGCGTGTTTCTGGATTCTGCCCGGGCAGCGGCCATCTCAAGCCCTGAGGCCGCCGTCACGAGCTTACCGGTGGCCCAGAGCCATGCATTACGAAAGCTCGCGTCAGCTTCTGCCTGCTGCGGAGCTTCACTCCACTGCTGAGGCTTTTCACACCAATGATTCGGGTGGAGGTCGCTGAAGGCAGCCATTTCGAAATTCAGTCGCGGGTGACCAGCAGCGACCATGTCGTGATTCATGTCGCGGTCCACCAAATCGCCATCGCCTCGCTTGCCCAAGTGGCAACCGAGGCATGTTTCTGTGCGTGAAACCAGATTTTTCGTATTCCGAAACTGATAATTCTGCTCTTTTGTATGTGCATCAAGCAGCTTCCAGCTTGTTGTGGTGTGCTCGCCCAGCCAGTTGGCGGCAGGCCCGTGGCACGACTCACAGCCCACCCCATCGGCATTAAACCGGGCTGTTTCGGCAAACTCCCGTTCACTTCGCGGCAAGCTGTGGCAGGCCAGACAGCGTTTATCCTGCCAGGCGTCAATCACTTTACCGCCGCCCGCCATATTGCGAGCAATCGTGCGGGCCGTATCATTAAACAGAACGCTGTATGCACGGCTGTGCGGGTCGTCAGTGATCCAGACGGTATATTCACTTCGCCAGATTTCCCCATCGCTACCTGTGGCACAATCCTTGCGACCCACACCACCATGGCATGCCACGGCCGAACAAGAGCCGGTGCCGGTAAATCGCGAACGGGCCTGGGGTGTGTTTGTTTCAATAACACTTGCAGGCTGATCCGGAGACAATGCCGGCAGAAGAGTTGCTGATCGAGTTGTTGGGACATCCTGTGCCAAAAGCGATTGCAGCAGGCCAACCGCGACACCGGCCGCACCGAGGCTCAGAAGGATGGTTTTCATCTTGACCATCAGAATCTTCCCTGCCAATCAGAAATATCTCAGTGACGGATGTTTACATTATAATTTTAACATGCAATATTAACTTTGCAGAAGATAATACTCCTCGAAGATTCGATAGAAGTGATAAAGCCGATTCGGCTTAACAACTTTGGTGTAACCGTGGGGTCGCTCGACGACGTAATCGACCGGGTCATTTAACGGGGCCGGCAATAATGGTCAACGAACAAATTCAGGCTCAGCCATCACACGAACCGCGGTTGGTGCCCCGCCTACGGGTCATTCAGGAAAATTCAGGCTATCTTCCGAGGCCCAAGCTGGAAGAGCTGGCCACAGAGCTTCAGATCCCCCTGCATCGGATTCACGAAATCGTCAGCTTCTTCCCCCATTTCCGGCTCGCACCCGGCCCGGCGATTCATATTCGCGTTTGTCGGGATCTGGCATGCGATCATGCGGGCTCGAGCGTGCTCAAGCAGCGGCTGGAATCTCTGGTCGGTGAATTTGGCAGCCATAAAATTTCGGTAGAATGGACAAGCTGTCTCGGCCTGTGTGACAAGGCACCGGCCGTTCAGGCAGAGTTTGAATCGCCCGGCCGCCATGCCATCGCCGTTGACGACGGTGCTGATTATCCGGAAAACATCACCGGCCGCATGCGTGAAAACATCGAAAAATTCAACGAGGGCCGCACAGACTTCCACGACGACAATTCGCATCGTCCCGCCAGACGCCCCGGTTGGAAGATCGACTACCGTAGCTCGGGCGGCGAAGAACTGCCTGAATTTTCCGCCGTTCGGAATTTTGCAGCCCGATTAGTCGCCGCCCCCACGCCTGAGGCGCGACTGGAAGTGATGCAGTCGCTCAATAACGAAATGAAAACCGCCGATCTTCGCGGAATGGGCGGCGCGGGCGTGCCGACATTTCGAAAGTGGCAGGATGTGCGGGCCGCGCGCGGTGATAATCGTTACATCGTCTGCAATGGCGACGAAAGCGAGCCGCTCACCTTTAAGGACCGTGAATTATTCTTGCAGACACCTGATATTGTGCTTGAAGGCATGATTTTTGGTGCCCTCTACAGCGGGGCCACACAAGGCTACGTTTATATCAGGCACGAATACCCGGCACAGATTTATGCCATGAAACGAGCAATCCGCCATGCACACAGGGCCGGGGCTTTGGGAAAGAACATCTTTGGCACCGGCCACGATATTGATATCGAAGTCTTTATAAGCCCGGGCGGTTATGTCTGTGGCGAGCAAAGTGCATTGATCGAGGCCATTGAAGAGAAACGCTCTGAGCCACGCAACAAGCCACCACAGATCGAAACCAATGGCCTTTACGATTGCCCGACGCTGCTGAACAATGTCGAGACTTTCGCCTGGGTTCCTTCAATCTATCACAATGGCGGTGCCTGGTATGCAGCGTCCGGCGCGCAGGGCGGCCCGTGGTATGGCCGGGCGGGGCGAAGAACAACGGCCTCAAAAGGCATGCGGTTTTTCTCGCTCTGCGGCGATGTGCGTCGCCCCGGTGTGCATGAAGTGCCCAATGGCACAACACTGCGCGAGCTGATTGAGCGTTGCGGCGGGCTGGTGGAAAACGCTGCTCTCTTCGCATTCGCACCTTCCGGGCCTTCGGGCGGATTTCTGCCCGCCCGGCTCACTCGTGAAATGATCGCCCCCGAATTTCGCCGTGGTATGCCCGCCGAAGCCGAATTTCTGGATCTGCTGGATATTCCGCTTGATCTTGACGAATATCGAAGCCTGGGGCTGATGCTGGGAGCTGGAATGATGGTCTATGCCGACAGGCCCGGCAAGAGGCCGGATATTCTGGCCCAGGCTGTTTCAGCGACTCTATTTTACAGGCGAGAATCATGCGGCAAATGCGTGCCCTGCAGGATCGGCTGCCAGAAGCTGGTTGAAATCGGTGAAAATCTCAGCAATGGTTCTATAAGACTGCCATCCCAGCTGGAGGCAATCAACGAAACTGTGCGTGATTTGTCGGACACTCTGGACTTGACATCGATCTGTGGTCTGGGCACATCCGCACCCAAGCCGATTTCGTCGTATCTGACCTATTTTCAGCCATTTGAAAATCAGCGAGCAGAGCCATGAGCAGCAGCCAGTCTTCAGGATCAGAAAACCGAGGTATCGAACCAGCCACTGATCTTCTGGATCAGGACGAGCATCAGTGGCTTGAGGAAGGCCTTTTCGCACGCGACAGCGACGGCCAACTGCTGCGGATGGACAAGGCCACTCTCAATGAGCTCGACACAATTGTCACCGTCAAAATTGACGGCCGCGAAATTGAAGTGCCAAAAGCTGTGCCCAAGACCGACTCCATGGGCAACATCCTGCGAGACGACAAGGGCCAGGTCATCCCTCGCTCTACCACCATTTACGACGCCGTGGCGCTGGCCTATTCCGGCCAATCAACCGAGCTTTCGGCTGTCAGCGGAGCTTTTCGTCTGACAAATGCAAGTCGGGAATTTAATTTATCAAATCTGAGTGCTGAAATTAATGTGATGGGCCCCAGCGGCGAATTCCCGGCGATTGGCATGGGCACCGGCGAGTTCAGCCGTTCCAGTTTTGGCCAGATGCCGATTTCCAATCCAGTGCCGATCCTCTGCCATCGCGAGCATCAGGACCCTGTGGCCGTCTGCCGTGTCTGTGTGGTACAGGTCGCCAAGTTCAAGGCCCGTACTGGTCAGGTTTCAGTTGAACGCAAGCTCATGCCTGCCTGCCAACACCGTGTCGAGGAGACAATGGTCGTTGACACGCTCGCCTCGCCTGATGAAAAAGCCAAAAACCGCATTAATCGCAGTGTGAAAACGCTACTCGAGCTGATGCTGGCCGACCACCCCAGCCCCTGTGAGAAAGAGCGTAGAAATAAGGGCGACTGCGAGCTTGAATCGCTGGGTCGTCGCTTCAAGGTTGACCCGAAACGCTTTGGAGTGAGCGAAAAGAAGCCGGAAAAGACAAAAATCGACCAATCGTCGCTCGTCATTTCAGTGGATCACAGCGCCTGTATTCTCTGCGATCGCTGCATTCGCGGCTGCAACGAAGTACGCGACAACCAGATTCTGGGCCGGGCTGGCAAGGGCTTTGATGCCACCATTGCCTTTGACCTTGGCGATGCCATGGGCGAGAGCAACTGCATCGCCTGTGGTGAATGCATGATCTCGTGCCCCACCGGGGCCCTGACTTATAAAGCGACCGTCGGCACCGATCTGGCGGGCGAGCCGGTCGATATGGCCGCTCTTGCACGACATAAAATTCGCGAGATCCGTAGAGCATTTTCGGGGGTATCTTCGGCATTTCTACGATGGAATGAGGGCGCAGTTGTTCGTCGTCGATATAAGGACGGGGATATCATCTGCCGCGAAGGCGAATTCGGCTCAACAGCCTTTCTGATCGAGGAAGGCGAAGTTGAAATCTTCCTCAAATCACCAGTGAAAAGCCTTCAAAATCGCCCTCAGAACGGGTTCTGGCAGCGCATGCGGCGATCATTCACCACTGATCTCTTTGCCTCGGGCGATGAATCTTCGCTGGAGCGGTCAATCTCTGTCGATGCCCCTGAATCGCTCGACCTTCGCAACCCCCGTGCTCGTCTCACACAAGGCGACCTCTTCGGCGAAATGACCTGCATGAACAATTATCCCAGGTCAGCCACTGTGCGGGCCGTTGGCGATGTCGTCGTGCTGGAAATGCTGCGTAACGTGCTTTACGTGCTTCAGCGCAACCCTACATTCCGTGCCAAGTTGCAAAAAACTTACCGCGAAAGGGCCATCGACAATCACCTGAGAAATGTACCGCTTTTTGACTCCCTCAAATCTCGGCCTGAGGTGTTTCAGAAATTTGTTGATGAAATTCGCGATGAAGTTGTGCTCAGACGCGTGGCTCCTGGCGAGATCATCTTTCGGCAGGGGGCCCCGGCGGTTGACGGCCTATATCTTATCCGCACCGGCTTCGTGAAAGTCAGCCAGAAGCGGCCAGGCGGGGGTGCCGATGCAGTTTTAAACTATGTGGGCCCCGGCGGCTATGTCGGCGAGATCGGTTTGCTGGCTGATCTGCCCGAGCTGCGCGAGCTTGGCCTCTCACCCACGAGAACAGCTACCTGCACGGCTTTGGACCATGTGGAGCTTGTTCGACTGAGTGCCGAAGATTTTCGCCGGATCATCAGCAACTATCCGGAAGTGCAGGCCAGTCTGCTGGCTGAGGCCCGCAATCGACTGGCCGCCAATTCGCAGATCCAGCGCGAGCTTTCCAGCCGCACGCTCTCCAGCTTCCTTGAGCAGGGTCTGCAGGAAGCCCAGAGCCTGCTGGTGCTTGACCTGACCAAATGCACACGATGTGATGAATGTACAAAAGCCTGTGCCGATACACATGGCGGAGTCACCCGGCTAATTCGTGAAGGCTTACGGTTTGACCAGTTTCTGGTGGCCAGCTCATGCCGGTCGTGCCTCGATCCCTATTGCATGGTCGGCTGCCCGGTTGGCTCGATCCGCCGCCGAGACACCCGTGAAATCGTGATTGAAGACTGGTGCATTGGTTGCAGTCTCTGCTCGCAGAATTGCCCCTATGGCAATATTAATATGGTGGAAGTCAGCGTGCAGGAAGATAAGGGGCGAAAGGCTCAGGTACAAAAGTCGGAAAAAGCGACGACATGCGACCTTTGTCAGTCATTAGGGCCCGGCAGCGAACCATCCTGCGTTTATGCCTGCCCGCACGATGCGGCCCATCGAATGAGCGGGGTTGACCTGCTTTCAATCGTCAAAAACAACGCGACATTACCTGAATTTGCATGATTCAGCCCTTCCAGGGGAGATGATAATCACGGCCGGGCTGCATGATTGTCAATTTTTCGATCTTTTCATGCTCAAGTTCGTGAATGATTGTTTCACGCATCCAGGGCTTCAGATGCACCGCCAATATCTGAGGCCGATGGCAGGTGATTTTGGCTACCTCCCGGGCAAATTGGGCAGGTGTCAGATGCAGGGCAAGGCTAGCCAACTTTTCGGCATCGTTAATGAAAGATACTTCGAGAATCACAGCATCCAGCCGGTCGAGTGAATTGGCCAGCTCCCAGATTTTTTCTGTCGGGCCCGTGTCAGAGCTGATCAGCAATGTCGCTTCGGCCGATTCGATCAGAAAACCATGCGTTTCGATCACATGCCGCACTGGAATGGGCATGATCGAAAGACCACCTGTTTGAATTTTATCTGTCTCTTTGATCACTCGAAAATCAATCACTGGGCGGCCATCGATCACCACCTCAAAAAAATCTGGCCAGATGTAATTGTTAAAAACGTATTGGCGAATATCGCGCTGGGTCTCTTCACTGCCCCAGATCACTGGGGTTTTTAGCCCATAGCCTATACAGGCCTCAAGCAAAGTCGGCAACGAAGCCACATGATCCATGTGGGTATGGCTGATAAAAATATCGGTTATTTGGGCCAGTGCTTCGGGGCTCAGGCAAAAACCGGCACTCCCAGCGTCGATCAGAACACGGTCGTCAATCAAAAGGCTTGTGGCATGCTGAACTACCGATGTTTTGCCGACGTTGGAGGGCAACAGTTGAAATTTCATTTTCTCTGCCCTTCAGTCGTAGTATGCCGGTAGCAATGATTTATTTGTGGGTGATAACCTTATTCTCTGCAATAGCCAATCGTTCGGCAATAACAATAATGACCGGCTTCCAAAATTCTGTCATCCGCACTCAAGTCGTCCTCAATCGGTTGGATTTGATTTTATTGCTGTTTCAAAAGTGATTGAATCGCTTCCGGAAATTCACTGACCGGTTTTGTCAGATTTTTAGCATGAACCCCCGGGCCAAGATCATGGTAGCCGTGGCAAGTCACACACGATGAACCGGCGCTGGCTGAAGCCCCACGACTCAGCCCTTTTTCGCTATGACAACTGAAACAATTCTCAATTTTGGGCAAAAGCATATCGCTGGCCGCTTTTGACGCCCCCGCTTCATGGCACGACTTGCAATCGACCAAAGCATGGCGGGAATGGTCAAAGCGTGCAGCGGTCAGGGCAATTGTCGTCGGGCCAGGCGGCTTCACGCTAAACGGCAAATTCTGATCGGCCGATTTTTCAAATTCGTGACATTCCACACAGCCACGCTTGCCATTCGGACCATTAACGCGCCAATTCACACCAATCAGCAATTCGAGATAATGATCAACTTTCTTTGAAACTTCATTTTTCAAATTCGCATCAACCAAAACCGGTTTTTTGCCGGGAATTTCAACCGGAGTCACATTTTTTTCAAGAAGTGAAGGCTTCTCTTTAGCCAGTTCCTGAAATGCAAATCCTTGCAATTCTTCTGCCAGATCACCAAGCTGAAGCCCGTGGCGTGCTGTGGTCGTTTTCTTTTCATCAGCAGAAATTGAAAGCGGATGGCAAGCCGCACAATCACGCTCAAATTTTACGGGCAACGGGTTTTTCAGTGGTTCGCGAATGTTCAGCCCGACCAGAAAAGGGTCGTCCGGCTCGCTATGATGACACGAGTTGCAATTCAGCGAAACGGCAAGATTTTCTATGCTTTTATCTTCCAGACCATACCGAACCTGATCTGCCGTTGAAAGTTGCTTGTATAAAACCAACGCCTTGCCACCCGGTGTCAGATTCTGCCCGGGCGCCAAATGCAATGCATGATTGAATTTCAATTGCTGCGGCTTTTTCTCGGTCGCGCGATGCACTCGAAATTCTGGATGATTCCCTGGATTAAAACTGGTGATAGCCAGCGTCGATCGATCACTGGGCGAAACCTGACTCGGCCCCAGATCTTTATGGCAGGAAGTGCAGTGCAGGTCGGCCATCACCGTCAGGTTGTTATCACGCCCGTTATGATCTTCATGACAACTGGCACAGGCTGCTGCACTCTCGACTTTTGAATTTGGGTGGTGTGGACCACTGCGGTGGCAGTCCATACATTTTGCGGATGTAGTACCTGATGCATGAAATATCGAGGCCGATCTTTCCGGATTCAGCGATTCGGCCGTGCGATGACAGGCTTCGCATCTGGCTTCGAAAAGTGCATGAGGCTTGGCCACAGGCCCAGGCGAGGCAAGGCTTGAAAGCCGAAAATGCCGAGATGCCGCCAGACTGCCCTGCGATGCCCAGAAACTAAAAGCCGTGACGCCGATTGCCAGCAAAGTAATGATAAGTGAAATGCCGAAGCGTGCACGATAAAACCGGTCGGGACGGGTGTAATACTTCAGCGAGATTCGCGAGGCTCGGCTTTTGGCCCTTTCCGGGCGATTTTCCATGGGGCCTGGCATGGTCATTCTGCCTACAGCGAAGGTTAATCAGGGATATTGAAGTGCAAGCACAATATGAACGACAAGTAGCACCATCAACGCGACTGAAAGTGCGACGTGGCCAACCAGCCACGAATGCAGCCAGAAATGCATCTTCTGCTGTTTGTCAAACTGACGCCTCTGCCGGCAGAGAAAAGCCAGCTGATTGACAACCGGGTGTGCATCAACCGGCACCTTATCCATCAACGTCTGAAAGATTGATTCCGCCGTTTTTTCATTGCCAAGGCCAGTCGATGCCATATGGCCGGGCTGCATAAACAGGTCAAATTGCTTTTCCCAGAATTGATAGAGCGTCTCAGTGCCCTGCACATGAGCCAGTGTCGTCTTGATCTGTACACTCTGGCCGCTGATTGAGCCGGATGAAAGTGTTGAAGAAGTCAGGAGAAACTCCGTCGATCCACCGAGATCCATACCCCCCTGCAGGTTCTGGCCGGTTACTTCACGAACCATCGTCTCTGCTTCCTGTCGATACGACTCAAGCACCTGCGGAATCTGCCCAACAATCGTCTCGCCCGGCAACGTCTCGAGCATCCGTTTGGGCATGATGTTCTGAATCCATGCTCCCAAAACACCACTGAGAACGACTATTGTCGTGAGCCACATTAACATTGCAGCAATCTGCGATTGGCTCATGCTGAAATGAAATCCACCATGCAGAAGAGCCAGCGGCAGGCACAAAATGCCCAGCCAGTGGTGCGCTTTAAGCCAGTGCTTGGTTCGGCCAATTCGCCAGGCCCGGAAAAGTGTCTTCCTGGGCCACAAAAACATCTCAAAAAACATGATCAGGCCGGCGATCGTTCCGGCCGTCAAACCGACCATCGACCCGCCCGAAGGCCATCGCCCCTGACGGTTGGCATCCACCAGAAACCAGCCGGTGAATAAAAGGCTGCAAAGCACCACGAACCAGGCCCAGCGGCGGTGTTCGGCAAAGTGCTTTCGGCCCAAAATCAGCATGGCAGTTTCCAAATTGTGAAGAAAACTAGCAATGATCCAAAGCACCCATTCTGGCCGGAAGGGTGAAAGGAAAATGCATGACGTCTCAGCATAAGTTCCGGATAGTTAAAATTTTAATATGCAAATACAAGATTTGCAAATCCGGCCGTCATCGTGCTCGCCGGCGACCCGAAATTTGAATAGATTGACTGAAAACCCTGCCCGGGAATCAACATCGACACACCTGCCAGAAACGTAATGTTTTCGCTCAGCAGCGGCCGGTATTCAAAGCCGCAACTGATATCGCCGCCGATAAATCGCCTGATATTGCCGTCGAAAAGAAATTGTTTGAGTGGCGATGTCTGGTCAAACCATAAAAGCTGGGCATTGGTCAGCATCCGCAGCCGCGGCGTCAGGTCCATATCCATTCCGAACCCTGGAATCATGATGCCCGGGTTCACAAAATTGGCCTGCGACTGAATCTTAGACGCACGCATATCTGGAACAAGTGAAAGCCTTTGCGTCAGATTCACGCCGAAAAGTGGCAATTGCTGGCGATTCCAGTAGCTGAAAGGCCCGCCCGCAAAGTTCGGATTATCCAGAATCGTATCAAAACCGTTGGCTTTGTTGTCATTGACATTCGAATCGCCCGACGACCAGAAGAAAAAGCTCTTGAAACGGACCCAGTCCCGGTCATACGACGCTTCAATCGCCGCCATCTGTGCATTGATCGTTACTGGCTGATTGGCAATCGGGTTGAGCGAATCATTGCCAAAAGCCCAATAAAACTGGTGGCTGAAATTAAATCGCTCAATGTGTCCATCGCCAGCAAAGCCGAAATAGGCTGCGTTGACGGTGTGCCGCTGAAAGACACCGGCACCATCTGGCCGCACCAGAAATCGGTTTTTATCAAATTTGAAGCTGGAAAGATCGTTGTCATAAGTCAGGCTAAACTGGATCGTGTAGCCCGGGAAGAGAAAATCTGACCGATAATAATTTGCGAAAAAGAGATTCTGGGGGCGATCGTTAAACGTATTAAGCGCTGTGTTCGTATCCTTCTCCCACTGCCGGAAATACGCCAGATTCCACTGGTCTCGATTGGAAAAGAGATTGCCGAAAAAGCGAATCCCGCGCGTTGTATCCTGAAACAGAAAGCCACGAAAATCGCTGATAAACGGCTGATTGCCCACCCGCACCGAGACAAAGTCAAAGTCTGGGCTCACATCCGCAATTCGATACTCAGCATAGCCTTCCTGAATCGGATTAAAATAAGTTCGCAGACGATTCGAGCCCTCAAGCACGTTCGGGCTGACCTGTGCCAGCTCGCTGAACGAGAAATTGCTCACGCCCCAAACCGGCAGAATTTTGATCTTCCAGTCATCCTGCCGAAATCCTGCATCGCCATGAAAGAGCTCGAAACCAAGTGTGTAATATTGAATCGTAAAGAAGGTGGATGACCGACCGTAAAATTGATCAGAGAAAGGCCTTGCGGTACTCTCAAATGGCGATGTCTGGGTCGGAATCTGCCGCGCTTCAAAGTCCAGATCTGCCTTGGCCATCACATTCAGGAAGATATTCTGCCCGATGATCGGGTAATCACCCTTGAGCTGATTCTGGTTGTAAGGATCCCACCACCGGCCAAGCGAATAGGGCATATCCACGCCCCTAGTCTGCCCACCCTGTTTCGCCCGATCCCACGCCGGAAAGCCAATTCGCCAGCGGTCAGGCATCGGAATGGCATCAACTGCCGTGCGCGGCTCTGCCGGCAGCACCGTAGATCGCCCTGCATAGCCCAGCGGCGGATCAATCGGCGGCTCGTTGAAGCTCTGAGAGACAGAGGAATCCAGAAACGGCGTCGTTTGCGGAATCTCATCCAAAATTGGCCGATTCAAAAGGCCAGGCAGCCGTGGGGACTCTGGTGTTGAATCAACTTCAGAGCCATTAGCGGATTCCGGCAATAAGTCTGGCACGGCCGGCGGCGAGCTGATACCCGTCAAGCCAATGGAAGGAGCAATCGGCACAGGCTCATACTGGGCAAAGGCCCAGCCCGGCATGGCGAAAACGCATGCGGCAAAGCAGATCAGAATCAGGCTGATTCGAGCTTTCCGCAAAATGGGCCTCTCCCACACAATCCGGACGCAAACATAGTCCTTCCACGACAATATTGATTTTCCAATCATCGACCAGACGAAATGTTAAGCTTGATAATTTTTAACGATTGAATCAATTTTCCTGATCATTCTAATTTATCCTCTTTTTCTCTTAAAAACGATCAAAGCGAGGCGATGGTTAAATCCGAAATTGAGAATGATATCTGCAAATTTTTTGTGGATATCCTGTACTTTCTCAACGAGTCGAAAGCCTGGCGGCCAGATCGCCCAATTGAGGCATGGAAATGAGCCGACGCGAAAATTCAGGCAGATCATCGCGAACTGTTATCGCCCAGATTGATCATCTGGAAGATCGCTGTTTGCTTTCGTCGATCAGACCCATTGTCGTGCCCGGCAGCTCAGCGCAGCAGGTCAATCAGGTGGCAGCCGCCAGGGATAAAACCCTTAAGCTGGCCGGCGGACAGATCTTTAACCCGAACCCAACCGATCTGAAGCTCAGTAACAGCCAGCTTTCGCAGCTTTCGACATCGCTGGCCAGCCAGACGCTCAGCAAAGACGACGTGAAATTGCTGCTCGAACGCGCCAGTGCCGTCACCAGTTCACAGGACGCCATCATCGCCATCGTAGATCGCGGTGGCAATATCCTTGGGGTTCGTGTGGAAGATGGCGTTTCGCCCACAATCACCGGCGACAACGCCAAGCTCACGTTTGCCATCGATGGTGCTCTCGCCAAAGCCCGAACCGGCGCTTTTTTCGGCAACAATCAGGCCCCACTCACCAGCCGCACCATTCAGATGATTAGCCAGACATCAATGACAGAGCGCGTCGTCAATTCGTCGTTCGACGGACCACCGCCCGACTCCGCCTTCTATGGCCCCGGCTTCGTTGCCCCAATTGGTGCCAAAGGTCACTTCCCGCCGAATATTCCATTCACCCCCCAGGTTGACCTGCTTGGCATCGAATACACCAATCGCGACAGCCTTGACCACCCCGGCGCCGACAACATCAAAGGCACTGCCGACGATATCATTCTGCCCAACCGCTTCAACGTGCCCGACACCCAGATTCCTCTCCTGATGAACGACTCCGGCCAGCTCATCGATATCAGTAAACTCGTACAAAACGGCAGGGATGGAAACCCGGGTGCCGATGCCACCACCGCCGTCCCCAACAAGGCCAAGCTCTATATCAATGCCCCGGAATCGTGGGGCTACATCACCGGAAAATATCAAGACGCACAGGCTCGCGGCATTGCAACGCTGCCCGGCGGCATCCCGATTTACAAAAACGGCGCGGTCGTTGGCGGCATCGGCGTCTTTTTCCCCGGCGAAACCGGCTATGCCACCGAAGAAAACTCTGCCCTCAACGATGCCGGTTTTTATGACCCGAAAAAGACCGACCGCTCGCTTGAGGCTGAATATATCGCCTTTGTTACTGTCGGCGGTGTGCCTGCTAATCAGTTGAGTGGCGCACAGCCCGGCCTTGCTACCGCTGGCAAAATTGCTGATGCCCCCGCCCTACCCGGCTTGGTGATGAACCAGTTCAGTAATACGTCAAAAGTCTTTGGCCTGCCATTTGGTCGAATTGATCTCGTAGGCATCACTCTGCCTTTATTCGGTGGCCAGGGTCTTTTAGGCCCGCAGAATCTGCTTAATGCCGGTTCCAAATTTCCTGTTGGTAAAATGAACGGTACTGATCAACCGGTGAATAAAGCTGGTCAAACAGCGATTGACGGTCTGCCGGTGCCTGCCGGATGGCTGGCCAAACCGATCGACGCCGCCCCCGGCCAGGGCGATTTGAATGCCGCCGATGTAATTAATCTGGTGGATCGATCGATCGTTCAGGCCAATCTCACGCGTGCTGCCATTCGTCTGCCACTTTCCACAACGGCCAAAATGGTCGTAGCCGCAGCCGACAAAGCCGGCAATGTTCTTGGCCTTTATCGTATGATCGACGCCACTTTCTTCTCGATCGACGTCGCTGTGGCCAAGTCGCGAAACACGGCTTATTACAACAATCCCACCGAACTACAGCCTGCTGACCAGTCCCCCGGCATTCCCCCAGGCGTTTCGTTCACCAATCGCACCTTCCGCTATTTGTCTTTGCCCTATTTCCCTGAAGGCATAAACGTCTATCCGCCCGGCCCATTTTCCATTCTCAATAGCCCCAACACCCTCTTCAATGGCCGAAACGATGGCCCACCCCTGCCCGCCTCAGCCTACAACAATGTGCAGGCCTATGCCGCTTTCCACCCGGCCGCCAATTTTCAGGATCCAACGGATATCGCAAACCAGAACGGCGTGATCTTCTTCCCCGGCTCGCAGGCCCTCTATCGAAATACGCCAGAGCCCAGAACATCGACACTCATCGGCGGTTTTGGCATCTCAGGCGATGGCGTGGATCAGGACGACGTTGTAACTTACACCGCCGGCCTTGGCTATCAGCCACTTTCAAGTGTCGTGCCGCGGACTGATCTCTTTTTCGTCCGTGGCGTGCGACTGCCCTACATGAAATTTAATCGCCAGCCGCAGGTTTCACCTGATTTGCCAATCCAGCCCAAACAGCAGCCCATCACGCCGCCCACCCGCTCAAACACAGCCTTGCGTGGCGTGCCCAATCGCTACTTCCCGGCAAGGAATTCATGACCATGAAATACAATCGCAAAATTTCACTTGTATTTCTTTTGGGCATTTCAATCGTTACCGTCACACTTGCGGCAAGAGCCGAAGAGCCTGCTGAAATTGGCCATCGCACGCTTTATTCCAAAATCTGGGAATGGAAGACATATAAACCGGGCAAGACGAAGTTTGTTGAACACAGCATGCAGCGTGCAGGCAATTCTTATGAACTATCGCCCCGGGCGGCCTGGCCCAAGCCGGGCTCCATTCAGGGCTATTGGGTGGGCGGTGGTGCGTCGTTTGGCCATGGCCACGCCCCATTAGCTGAAGAAGGCACCTGGGGCTGGGACAAAACGGGCACTTCCCTATTGCCCCGCAGCCTGCGGCTGGGCTACAGCCACGGCCGACTCTTTCAGGGCGGCACCGGATCTTATAATACGGACAGATTGAAGAAGTAGTATTTGGATTGAAAAATACTTCAATAAACCCCATACAGCGGCTTGCCGGAGGCGGCCAAGTCATCCACTTTCTTTTCAATCGCGGGGTCGTCTTCCAGCGGCCATGAATGATAAGGCTTCGTGCGTGCATCAATCACCATCGGCAATTGGCATAGCCAGTGCTTTTGCACCGTGGCTGAATCAGCACCGTCCACATCCGCCGCCGGGTTTGATCGCGTAAATGTCACCCAGAGAAAATTATTCAGCGACCGGGCCATGAATTCGGCATCGTCACAAAGCACCACCAGCGGAAAAGCACGCAGCGGGTGACTGCCGTCTATGGCTGCACAAAATCGACCCAGCGCCACATCCGCCAGCCCACGCTGGGCCGTTGATTTCACGCCTGATACTGCTAGCACTCCGGGCATCACCAATTTTGCATCCACCCAGCCCTCCGGCAAGCGTAAGTCCGCCGAAATTTCCGTTGGCAAGCTGCGCCGCTTTGGCCCGGCAGCGGCAATCACCAGCTTGCTGCCGGCATTCAGGCCATGGCCACTGTAGTCGAGTGTGTCAATGGTCGTCCGTGTATGAAAATGCAAATCTTCCGCCGGGTCAAAACGCTCAAGCATATGCAAAAGAAATTCACCAATTCGATGAATATCCAGCCCGGGCGCGTCTTCCCCCGCGATGATAAAAAGATATTTTGCCAGCGACATCTGCCCCTGCCCCAGAATGGCACTGGCCTGTGTCAAAAGCTCCTGCGGCCTTCGCTCAGCAGCATATGGCACATACCGCTCTGAACCAATTGCCAGCAGAAGCGGATGCACTCCAGCGGCATCCACGGCATGCACAGCCCGCACACCCGGCAGCACCGAGGGAATGACCGGGCCGGTAATTTCATGAATCAGTTCGCCAAATGTCGTGTCTTCCTGTGGCGGCCTGCCGACTGTTGTAAATGGCCAGATTGCATCCCTGCGATGATGAACCGCCGCCAGTTTCAGAAATGGAAATTCATGAGTCTGGGCATAATACCCAAGATGATCACCAAATGGCCCTTCCGGCTTGGTCTGATTCGGGTCGATCCAGCCCGACAGCACAAAATCAGCCTCGGCGGGCATGGCCAGCCCATTGGCCGCCTGTGCCAGCCGCACTCGTCGGCCCCCTAATGCACCCGCAAAAACAAGCTCGGGCAAGTCTTCAGGCAGTGGCATCACCGCCGCAAAAGGAAAAGCGGGCGGCCCGCCCACGGCAATATTAACAGGCAATTTCTGCCCTCGATCAATCGCGGCGGAATGATGCACACCAATGCCCCGGTGAATCTGATAATGCAGGCCGACTTCATCTGCCCCATAGTCATTACCCGAGATCTGCACACGATACATGCCTAGATTGGAATGCCGCCAACCGGGCTTGGCCGGATGCTCGGTATAAACCACCGGAAGTGTCACAAAAGCACCGCCATCCCTTGGCCAGCAAACCAGTTGCGGCAGATCCGTCTTCGGCACGATGCCGTAATTGACTGGCCCACTGCGTACTTTTTTGGGCAGCAGAGAAAGACCTTTCACAGGCAGATCCCAAAACTTCCATGGCGCTCTGGCGGCAACTTGCGGATCAACCTTGAGTGCCACCAGTTTTCTCACAAAGGCCAGCGAGTCGCGAAAAATAAATTCCGCCCGATCAAGCGTACCATATAGGTTGCCTACCATCGTAAAGCGGCAGTTTTTCACATTACGAAACCAGATCGCCGGCCCACCTGCCGCATAAACACGACGGCAAATCGCCGCCGCTTCAAGATGAGCATCCACCGGCTCGTCAATCGCAAGCAGTCGGCCGTTGGCCTGTAAGTCCATCAAACATTGCCTGAGGCTTGCATATCCCATCGTCGAAAATTCCGCCAAGGGCCTTTTTTCGCTCAATTCTCCTAAAATTATAAGCAAGCCGAAACAAAATTCTGAACGAAACCGAAAATAACGGATTGGTCGAATTCGAGCTGATTGAATAAGATAATATAAGGAATGCACATCAATTTGCATGCATATTGAGAGGCAAAAGGCCAATGCCAGCCGTTGAAGAGCTACAAATATTGACCCCACCAACTAACGTGCCTGCATTATCGCAAGATGGCCTAATAATGAATGGCCCCGGCGTTGATAAAACTGGTCGTCGTGTGCAGGCCATGTTTGCTTCAATTGCTCATCGATATGACTTTCTAAACCATTTTCTCAGCGTCAATATTGATAAATACTGGCGGAGCAAAACCACCAGGCTTGCCCCTCCGCCGCCCGCCGGCGAGTTAATCGTTGACTGCTGCACTGGCACAGGCGATCTGGCGGTGGCTTATGACCGAGAATCAAATGGGGCCAACCCGATCGTTGCCACGGACTTTTGCCGCCCGATGCTCGTGCAAACTGTGCCGAAAGTGGCAAAAATCGGTGCTGGCAACCGTGTGGCAGTGGTCGAATCCGATGCCCAGTTTTTGCCTCTGGCTTCTGATATCTCAGGCCTGACCACCGTCGCATTTGGCCTTCGAAATATTGCCGACACCGTAAAAGGGCTGGACGAACTGATTCGTGTAACCAAACCCGGCGGCCGTGTGGCCATTTTGGAATTCAGCCGCCCCACTGGCAAAATTCTCGGTCGGCTCTATCTCTGGTTTTTTCGACAGATTCTGCCACGCGTTGGGCAGGCATTCGCTCCTAATCAGGCTAAAGCTTATGCCTATTTGCCGGCCAGTGTGCTTGAATTCCCCGATGGCGAAAAAATGCTTGCTCTGATGACAGGCCGTGGGCTTGACGACTGTCGCCAATACCCGATGACACTTGGCATCGCCACGCTATAC
>JBILGL010000143.1:0-8785 GCA_044351075.1 Isosphaeraceae bacterium
GGCCTCTATCCTGTAACGGCTCAATTTCCGGAGATGCATTCCAGCATGTTTACGCGATGTATTTTTGCTTCTCTGCTCATCTTATTTTCAGCCCTTTCTTCGCTTCAGGCTGACACGAGCAGGCCCAATATCGTTTTCGTTTTTTGCGACGATCATGCATTTCAGGCGATCAGTGCCTATAAGGACAGCCGTAAGCTGATCCAGACACCAAATATTGACCGGATAGCCAAAGAGGGCATGAAATTCAACCGGGCGATGGTGCCGAACTCGATTTGTGGGCCAAGCCGCGCATGCGTGCTCACTGGAAAATATAATCATATCAATGGATTTTATGATAATTCCTACAGCCGATTCGACGGCTCCCAGCCGACTTTCCCGAAAATGCTGAAATCGGCCGGATACCAGACAGCCATGATTGGAAAATGGCACCTGATCAGCGACCCGACCGGATTTGACACTTGGCATATCCTGCCAGGCCAGGGTGATTACTACAATCCAGACATGATCAAAAACGGCGAGCGAGTGAAGCATGTCGGCTACACGACCGATCTGATCACTGATTTTTCGCTGGAATGGCTTGATTCACGCGACAAGTCAAAGCCATTTCTGCTGATGATGCAGCACAAGGCCCCGCACCGCGACTGGCAGCCACCTCTGCGGCATCTGGGCCACGACGGCGACCGGAAATATCCGGAGCCGGAAACGCTTTTTGATGATTATTCCAATCGTGGTCTGGCTGTGCGTGACCAGGACATGACCATCGAGAAGACGATGACCCCCGGCGACTTGAAACTTGTCACCCCACGACGCCTGAACGAAGAGCAGCTCAAGGCCTGGAATGCTTATTATGAGCCCCGCAATGAGGCATTCAAAAAAGCCAATCTTCAAGGCAAAGAGCTGGTGAGATGGAAATACAATCGGTATATGCACGATTATCTTGGCAGCGTAAAGGCGGTCGATGATTCAGTGGGCCGGATGCTGGATTATCTGGATAAGAACGACCTGACCAAAAATACCATTGTGGTTTATGCTTCGGATCAGGGCTTTTATCTGGGTGAGCATGGTTGGTTTGACAAACGATGGATCTTTGAGGAATCGCTCCGCACGCCTCTGCTGGTGAGGTGGCCCGGCAAAGTGGCACCCGCCACGGAAAACAGCCAGCTGGCAAGCGTGATTGACTTTGCTCCCACATTTCTCGAAGCTGCCGGTTTGCCAGTTCCTGCCGATATTCAGGGCAAGAGCATGATGCCTGTACTGACTGGCAAGGCTGGCCCTGACTGGCGTAAGAGTTTTTATTATCATTACTATGAATATCCGCAGCCGCACCATGTCCGCAGGCATTACGGGGTGGTGACTGACCGCTACAAACTGGTCCATTTCTACGCCCCTGACGTTGATTACTGGGAACTTTATGACCGCGAGAAAGATCCCAATGAGATGACGAATATGCTGGGTAAACCAGGCTATGAAGCGATTGAAAAAGAGCTTCGGGCCGAGGTGGCGCGGCTGCGAGTGGAATTGAAAGTGGCCGATTCCGACAAGGCCTATGAAGAAATGATTCGCGAGCGACAGCGAAACCGACCTGCTGCCAAGAAAAAAGCTGTGAATAAGGCCGAATAATCCGTCTTAAAATGCAATTGTATTTTGCCGGAGGATGAATTTCTCCGGCATTTCTATTTTCAGGTAATTGACCAAATGACTACTGAAATCCAGCCAGAAGATACACGATTTGAAATCCGCCCATCCACTATTCCACAGGCGGGTAGGGGCCTTTTTGCCAGGGTTGATCTGCCAGTGGGCGAGCGGCTGGAAATCTGCGGAGTGCTGATAGTGCCAGATTCGATCACGGATCAATGCTCAGGCTGGGCAGACGCCTATAAGATTCGATTTTCTAATACTTTAATTCTACCGACAGGTTTTGCTGCAATAGTCAATCATTCAGATCGGCCAAATGTCATGAAAAGAGAAATTCACGGCAAATATTTTTTTGAAGTTTCAATTACAATTCAAAAAGGCGAGGAATTGTTTTTCAAATACAGCGATTATGCAGTCGATCGGTTCATCGCATTAAAGTAGTTCAAAAATCAACAGAAAAGTAATTTTTCTTGATTTTTTGGCCGCTTTGATCGATACTAATTAACAATTGCCAGCCTGTATTTCAGAACCATCCACGATTGTGAGCCCTGCCGCCATGTCTGCCGCACACCGCCACGCCATCGGCATGATTCGCCGCGAATTTGTGCAGGTCGGCTTTTCTGGTCTTCTGAGCCTCTCCGGGCTTGATTTTCTGCGTGCCAGATCAAGTGCAGCCGGAATTGGGAAGTCAAATTCAATCGGTAAAGGCAAAATTACATCGACCCCGCGGGTCAAGCATGTGATTATCGTTTTTCAGACCGGTGCCCCAAGCCATCTCGACACGTTTGACATGAAGCCTGATGCTCCTGAGGGCATTCGTGGTAAATTTCGCCCGATCGAGACAAATGTACCGGGCATGTATGTCACTGAGCACCTGCCCCGAATAGCCCGCCACTTTGACAAGCTGGCTATTGTGCGGAGCATGCAGCACCGCTACAACAACCACCTGAACGCGACGCATGAGATGCTGACAGGGCACAGCCAGCCGGGCGCATTTTTCGATAAAATTGCATCGCGTGACGACTATCCCAGCTTCGCCGGAACGCTTGAATACGCCCGCCCAAGCCGCGATGGAGTGCCCACCGGGGTGACTTTGCCCACCTTTCTCATGCAAGGTCCGCTGGTCTGGCCGGGGCAGCATGCAGGTTTTCTCGGACCAAAATACGACCCATGGCTGATCAAGTCAGACCCAAACCAGCCTGATTTTCGGGTGGAAGAAGTCAGCCTGCCGCCCGGCATTGCCGTTGAGCGGCTGGCAGACCGTCGCAGCCTGCTTGGCTCGTTGGGTCAAATCTCCGAACGGCTTGATAATCTTGATACGCCGGGCCTTGACCAGCAGCGGCAGCAGGCTTATTCCATGCTGCTGTCTCGGCGTGTCGCACAGGCGTTTGACATTCATGAAGAGCCCTCCGCCATTCGCGACCGATACGGCCGGCATCTCTTCGGGCAGAGCATGTTGATGGCTCGGCGGCTGATTGAGGCCGGCGTGCCGATTGTGCAGGCCAATATGGGCCGCGTGCAGAATTGGGACAGCCATCAGGACATTTTTCGCCGCCTCTCCAAAGATTTGCTGCCGCCGCTGGATCAAGGCTTTGCCGCTTTGCTGGAAGACCTCGATGCCCGAGGCCTGCTGGAAGAGACACTTGTGATTCTCACCGGCGAATTTGGGCGAAATCCGAAAATTGGTACAGAAGGGGGCGTTAACCCCGGCCGCGACCACTGGAGCAGCTGCTTTACCAGTGTCTTTGCAGGCGGTGGCGTGAAAGGTGGCCAGTATATCGGCTCGTCTGACGCGACCGGCGCATGGCCTGCGACTCGTCCGATCACGCCCAACGATTTCGGGGCGACGGTTTATCAGTCGCTGGGCATTAATTCCGACTTTGAAGTGGTTGATCGCCTCCAGCGTCCTATTCAAATCGTCAGAGGTGAAGAAATCCCCGGCCTTTTTGGCTGAAAAACCCGGGGCATTTTTCCATTCAGGCTTTGATCTTCGTCAGATTTGAAATGATGAAGTCAACCAGTTCCTGACATTCGAAAAAGCCTCGCCACATGTTATGCCCCTGTCCTTTGGGCACAATGAGCGTCATTTTGCCACCAAGCTCTTTATAGCGGTTCGCAACGGTGCCTGAATTGGCCTCAAGTGGCACTACTACGTCTGAATCTCCATGAATATGAAAGATTGGCACGCCAGCCCGGGCCAGCGGGGCTAATCGATCGACCGGGTTATTCTCCTTCAGCTTCTTTTTAAGCTCTTCGGCCGTCAGGCCATAAGCAGGTGCGGCCTTTTCCAGACCCGGCCAGCTTGACACGTCACAAACAGGATAAATCCCGGCGACACAGCCCACACTGCCGGCATTTTCAGCTGCCCAGTTGTAGAGCATCAGGCCGCCGCGGCTGCGGCCGAGCAGGGCAGGCTTGGGGCTGAAATTCCGGTTTTTAGTCATTTCAAGATAAAATTCAGAAAAGGTCGCTCTCCCTTTCGGACTACCGTAAGACTCGCCCACGTCAATCCCGGCAATTGAAATTCCGGCTGACAGGAATTTCTCGATCATCCATTTCTCTTCAGGCCCTGGATAGGGCAAAAGAGTCGGTGCATACCAGACCCACGGCTTCGGATTGATCGTCTCTTTTTCAGGTGAAATGAGAAACGTATTCGAGCCTGCCACCTGAAACTGAGTGCCCGGCAAAGGCAGTTTTTTAGCCTTTTTGGCGTCCTGAGCCCACAGAATTGCATTTGAGGAGAGCAGGGCACCTGATTTCAATAATGTTCGCCGATTCATGATCATCTCTCCCTCAAAAAGCTTAATGTCAGATTTTATCAGTAGCTGATTGTTTTCAGATATTGAAAGTTTGCAAGATCGCTTCATTGATTTCAATCTATTTCTGAAGAATCTTTGCACTACATTTCAGCATTTTACAAACCCTTCAGGCCAAAGTGCGATAAAATCATCGGAGTCAGGTTGATCAGTTTTAATTGCTGAATTGGTGATTCCATTTGCTCAACACCCAGGCCGCTATCGATAAAACATCCGTCAAAGTCGTGATTCGCCTGATCAGGCCCTGTGTCGTTTTCCCGTGTGAAAACCGAATCAAGCCCCACCAGGCCGACAGATCGCCACCGCAGCTCACCAAAATAGGCAATTAAATCGGGCGGGGCGGCCCCTTCCACTGCTTGATAAAGATCGCACGGCCGATGCACGGTGTTGTTCATCGGCAGGCCATCGGGCGTCTTTAATTCTTCCAGATCCGCAATCACACCTCTCAGATATGATTCCAGCTCTTCAGGCCTGATCAGGCCCTGCAGCTCCCGGCCTTTGACATTTGCAAAAATTCGTCCATAAAATCCGCCCGCGCCCCAGGCCTTCGTGCGAGGCCAGTCAATATCGGCCTGCTCCAGCTTTGTCGGCTGTTTCAAAGGCGTTTTCAGTACCAGATCGCCGTGGTCAATCAGCCACTGGTTGAGCGCAAAGCCGCCCGCCATTGCACAGGCCCCATGATCCGAAACAATCATGACACGACAGTCATCAGGAATCGCCTGCAAAAGCTGGCCAATTTCGTCATCCAGCAGCTTATGATAATCGATCAGTACACCCAGATCAGGCTTCAATTGGCGAACTTCATTGACATTCGTCAAGCCCTCTGGCCAAGGCTCCCAGAAAGCGTGCTGGGCTCGATCAAGCCCAATTTCCACCATCATCATGAATTGCCAGTGCCGACTCACTGCCAGGTGTCTGGCCAGTGTAAAACGCTTGCGAGTCATTCGCCAGAGGTCATTTTTCAGACGGTCTTTGTCGTCCGTCCTGAAATTCAGAATGTCGAATTCATAGGGGGCCACGGCTGGCATATTGGCGATTTCCGCCTTGAGTTCGGGTGGCCATGTGTAGGGCGATTCAGTGGAAGGGGTCAGAAAATCGGTGACAAGACTTCCTTTGACAGGCTTTGGAGGATATGTCTGGGGGATTCCGATGAGAAGCGACTCAATGCCGGCAGCGCCGAGATGATCCCAGACACGAAGTGCCGAGCTTGAAAGCGATGTGGCCGTTGACATGAGACGATAGGATCGGTCCGCGCGATTACGAAAGCCGTAGCAGCCAAGCTGGCCGGGGTCGAGCCCGATGGTGGCCACCATCCAGGCGGGCACGGTGATGGGTGGGTCGCAGCTTCGCAGGCGGCCCCATTGGCCAGCACGCCTCAGGCGAGTGATATTCGGCAAGTGATCGGCCAGCCGATCAAAAAGCAGCTCAGGTGCGGCGCTGTCGAGACCAATCACTACGAGACGAGGCGGTTTCATCCTGCGGGCCTGCTTTTCATTCGCGTGATCAAAACCCCGGCCATGCATTGGCCAATGCAACTTCAGCGATTTGACACTTCTTCGAGACTGGGTGCCAACAATTGCGAAAATACCTGAAAAAACCTGACACTGGCAAGATAAAAAAGATCTTGGCAGGCAGTAATTTATTGACGATCCCGCGTTTGTTTCTGCAAAATAGAAGATCTGAAGACTGCCCAAGGCTTTCCAACGCATGAACGTAAAGGCATATTGCTCATGAACTTGTCGCTTCGCTGCCGATTGTTTTTCCTCTCCCTTAGCGGTCTTTTGCTGACTCTGCCGGGCGTTTCCGGGCAGTCTCCCAACCCGCATGCAGCCGAGCCGGTCGCTAAATCGGCCGTGCCTAAGGCCGTTGCACCGGTCAAGGTGGGGCGATACTACACTTCGGCCGAAATGAGGCTGAAGCAGGATGTGGATTATCTGGCGGCCGATGCCCGCGAAGGCCGAGGCCCTGGCACAGCCGGGATCGACGACGCCGCCAATTACATTGCCGACGAATTCAAGCGGATCGGCCTGAAGCCTGCCCCCAATGCCCATGGCTATTTCCAGAAGTTTTCCATTTCCAATGAGCCTGAGCTTGAGCCCGGCTCGAAAATGGCTGTCAGCCTGCCCGGCGGCAAGGTTGAAAATATGGCTGAAGCCACAGACTTCATGCCGCTGGCCATTGGCGATTCCGGCAAATTTGCAGGCAAGGGTGTGATTTTTGCCGGTTATGGAATCACGGCGAAAGATCAGTCGCTGAAGCTGGATTACGACGATTACGCCGGGATTGATGTGAAAGACAAGGTCGTTTTGATCCTCCGGCGAGAGCCACAGCTTGACGACGAAAAATCGGCTTTCGCCGGCAAATCCAATACCGCCTACGCCGAATTTCGCCACAAGGCGACCAACGCCTTTCAGCATGGTGCGGCCGCTGTGCTTCTGGTCAACAATCTGGCTGGCAGCGAAGGCAAGGACACAATGCTCACATTCCGGGCCGCCGGTGGCTCGCGCAATAGCACTCTGCCCTTTGTTCAGGTCAGTCGGGCGAAGGCTGATGCCTTGCTCAAGGCTGCCGGTGCCCCATCGCTGGAAGCTCTGGAAAAAGAGATTGATGCCGACGGCAAGCCGCACTCGCGAGAGCTGAAAGATGTGAAGGTTGACCTCAGCGTGGCTGTGGTTCGCAAGCCGCTGAACGTGAAAAATGTGGTGGGTGTGCTGGAAGGCACTGGCCCTCTGGCCGACGAGACAATCGTCATTGGTGGCCATTACGATCACCTCGGCTATGGCGGGGCGGGCAGCCTGGCCTTTAATTCGCAGGATATTCATAACGGGGCAGACGATAATGCCTCGGGCACTTCGATGGTCATGGAAATGGCCCGCCGCCTGGGGGCCCAGCCTGATCCGCTTCCCCGGCGCGTCGTTTTCATGCTCTTTTCGGCTGAGGAACGTGGCCTTCTGGGCAGCCAGCATTATGTGGATAACCCGCTCTATCCGCTGAATAAGACTGTTGCCATGATCAATTTTGATATGGTCGGACGCTTGAACGAGACGAACGACGTCACGGTTTACGGCACAGGCACCTCGCCCACATTCGAAGCCATTGTTGACGGACTGGGCAAAGCCGCCGGCTTTAACATCAAGAAAATTAAGGATGGCAGCGGCCCGAGCGATCATCAGTCGTTCTATCTTAAGGATATTCCCGTCCTCTTTTTCTTCACTGGCACACATCGCGACTATCACCGCCCTTCGGACGATGCCGAGACGATTAACATCGCCGGCATGGGCCGAATCGCCAACTACACCGAACTGGTGCTGCTTGAGCTGGTGCGGCGACCGGTTCGGCCAGAATTCGTGAAAGTGGCCCGACCGACGACCAACAGCCCGGGCCGGGTGGCCTTGCGGGCTTATCTGGGCTCGATTCCTGACTACGACGACGCTGGCAAGGGTGTGAAGCTCTCGGGTGTTCAGAAGGACAGCCCGGCAGAAAAGGGCGGCCTGAAGGGCGGTGATGTGGTTGTCAAGATGGCGGGCAAGCCAGTGGGCACGATTCAGGATTATATGGAAAGCCTCTCGACCAAAAAGTCGGGTGACGAGATCGAAGTGGTCGTCAAGCGGGAAGGCAAGGATGTGACCCTGAAAGTGACACTTGGCACACGTCCCGGCAACTGAGCAGTATCCACTTTTCGTCAACCATAAAACCAGCATGGCACCGGCATGATCGAGCGACCTGACCGTCGGCAATTCATTCATGCCGGGCTTCTTGCCGGTGCTTCGCTTTGCACAGGCTGTGGAGGCGATCCGCAGGACCTTTTTTTCAGCGATGAATTGACGATTCGGCTCTACACTCCCTGGCCGGTGGCGATCAGGCAGTCGTGGGGTCAGGCCTTTGCCGAATGGCTTCTGGCCAATGGTCGCCGGCCGTTTCGAATCGACTGGAAAACGATTCCCGAAACTGGGCTGGCAACAGGCCTGAGGCTGGCGAAACGCTCGGCAGATGGTCTTCTGGGTGGCCATTTCAGCATTCATAGCCGATTCAAGACGAGTGCCACCGGATACGAACGTCTGGGGCCGGTGCGTCTGCCGGTTGTCAGATATGAAGATAACTCTGGTGTAGCCGTAGCCGGACCGACTAAGCCGGTGGGCTGGGCTTTTATTGAAGGCATACAGGATTGGGGAACGACGGGCTATCGCCTTGAGCTGGGCGATGTAATGGCCGATCCGCTGGCGGCATGTTATTCGACAGCCATCTGGAATTCCGCACCCGATGCCGCCTCGGCCTATGCCCGCTGGGTTTTGCAGACCCGAATCAACGCATTTTCGACCCAGACGGGGCATGCA
>JBILGL010000144.1:0-8784 GCA_044351075.1 Isosphaeraceae bacterium
GCGGCCCCTCTATCATTTACGAATTGGCGAGGCTGGCCGGTCGCATGCCCTGACGATTGCCAGACGATTAAACTTGCCGGGCCATGTGGTTGATCGTGCCGAGGCGTTTCTCAATCAGGGTGGAAATTCCAGCGGCAAGGAGCTGGAAGACTTGCAAAAGCTGCGGCTTGATGCCGAACGGGCACGACAGGAGGCCCTCACGGCCCAGGCTGAAGCACAACGACTCAAAACCGAGCTGGAAAAAGCTCTTGAAGAGCAGCGCACACGCGACCGCAATGCCGAACAGCTCAATAAAGCACGCGAATTGCTGAAAGTGGGCGACCGCGTCGTCGTCCCCCGGCTTGGCTATGACCGCCCGGGCCGAATTGCAAAAATCGATCTGAAAAAACGCGCCGTTTCCGTTTCAATCGGACACATGAAGTGGGACGCCCAGCTCGACGAAGTCATCCCGATCGACGACCTCACACCACAGGCCTCGCCCAAGCCACAATATAAAGAGCCACGGAATTGATCATCAAAAAAAATTGTACTTGAATTCGACGATTGAAGGATCAAAAGCTCGCAGCTGACAAACTCTATTTATCTACCCGGCATGCCCAACTTCATTTCATTTTCCCAAACTACGATATCAATAAAATTCCCAATTTAATTTTTCACGCCATCCGGCTATTTTGTAGGATAACTGATCATCTTTCGCCCGGAGTCGCTCCAGCTCTCCCGCCGATCCAGTTCCGGATGCCTGATCGGCAGGTGTATCATAAATGTCGAACCTTCGCCCAACCGGCTTGTAAGGCTTACTTCCCCACACATCAATCGGCAGAATTCCCGCACAATTGACAACCCCAGCCCCGTACCTTCATGTTCTCGCGTTAACACACCTTCAGCCGTGCGGCGGCTCTGCCGGAACTTCTCGAAAATCAGCTCCTGCTCTTCTTCCGCAATGCCCACGCCATTATCCGTCACGTTAATCCAGATCCATGGCCCTTCCTGATGAATCTTCAGCGATACATAACCATGATCATATGTGAATTTAATTGCATTTGAGATCAGGTTAAAGATCACCTGCCTGAGCTTGACCTGATCCTGAAAAAGCAGAGGAATATTGCCCGAAACCGTCACCTGAAAATCAATTTTCTTTTTCTCGGCCAGGCCGCGAAGCTGGTTGCTGACGACATCCGCCAGATCTCGAATTGAAAATTCCTCCAGATTCACCGTCATCTTGCCACTCTCGATCTTCGCCATATCGAGAATGTCGTTAATCATCGAAAGCAGCATCCGCCCTGATGCCTGAATATTCCCCACATATTTTTTCTGCGGCGACTTCAGCTCCGGCACTTCCGCCAGAATTTCAGAAAATCCGATAATTGAATTAAGGGGCGTGCGCAGCTCATGGCTCACTGTCGCCAGAAAATCGCTCTTCACCCGATTCATCTCATGCAGCGCCAGGTTGGCCTGGGCCAGCTCATCCAGCTTCCGGTCAAGGTCGTTATTCACATCCCGCAGCGTCTGCTGCATTGCCACCAGATTATGCAGCATCCGGTTAAATGCATGCGAAAGCTCTTCAAATTCATCACCCGTCTGAATCTGGCTGCGAATATGAAGCACGCCGGCGGCAATCGCGTTGGAAACGTCCTGCAAATGCTTCAGCGGCTTGACCACGATATACCGCACAATCACATAACTGGCCACCATCGCCAGAATGGCCGTGACCAGCGCCGCCGTGATCAAAATCGCCCGGTTCCGGTTAATCGCCTTCTGCGTCTGCTCCATTGGCAGGGTAATCGAAATGATTCCTGCCAGATCGCCCGCATTAACCTGCACAAATCGCCCGTTTTCTTCACGCATCAGGTGATTAAAACCGGTGTTGCCCTTATGGCAATCCACCAGACATCCCGGCTGAAACAAAACGGCCTGCATGTATTGGTAGTATCGCTTGCCCGGTAAAATTCGGTCTTCAAACAGGCTCTGGCCGTTGGGGAATCGCATCAGGCCCGACATCGCCGCTTTGTCGCCCGACCGGTCTCGCTCTGAAGCCGCCCGGATAAAACGCTCAATCACCTTGGTTTCAAAGCTGTCCTGCGGCTTCTCGCGATCTTCCTTGGTGGAATAGGGGTTAAACATCCGTGCTGCATATCCGCCTTTCAGCGTCGAATAGCTTGGCGTCAGGTCAGGTGCAGGCGCCAGCACGCTGGAAAGCTCATCCATCACCGACACAAATTCGCTGCCCACCCAATATCGGGCATGCAAGTTCACCACCGCCGGATTCACCAGCATCTTGGCCGACTGCGTATTCTGACCCAGCACCAGCCCTTCAGTCTTCTGGCCATAAAAATAAAAACTCATGGTCACAAGAATCAGAATACCACCGCCAAAAATAAAACGACACTTTCGCTCAAGACTGGTTTCACCAAGCAAATGCTTGAACGTCTTGTACGACATGGCCCCAATCCCTGACTCAAAATCAGACTCCCGCTGAACTTCCTTAAAGTGATCTTACCCGCAATGTCTCAAATTGAGTAGCCGAAAGCCGGGCAGTGCTTTCCGCAGTCGCACCCCCACATTCACCTTGCCCAAAATTGCGAATCGATTTAACATCTGCGGCAATTGTGCCCGGGAAGCGGCAGGATGAGTCAGTCAGGATGACATGAAACTCATGAATAATCAGGCTTTGCCAAGAATCTTGGCCGTATTTCGTTCGTTCGTCGCCATGGGCCTGGTGCTCTCGCTCTGTGGTTGTGCCGGCTCCATCGGCACCACAGCCCGAAGCATGCTTACCCACGTCAGGGAAGATCAGGACCCCAACAAACGCTATCAGGCCTATGCCAAACTCGGCAGGCTGAGCAGCTACGACAACCCAGAACAAGTCGCCGAATCGGTCGCCGAGCTTTCCAAACGCCTCATCGAAGGCAAAGAACCGCCCGTTTCGCGTGCCATGATCTGCCGCAGCCTTGGCAAGCTCAAGCGCCCCGAAGCCCGCGATGCCCTGCTCAAGGCCATGGAAGACCCCGACGATGAAGTGCGTGGCGAAGCCGCCCGGGCTCTTGGCCATGTCGGCAAGCCCGAAGATGGTGTGCTGCTGGCCCGGATGATGGCCATCGACCCGACCCACAATGGTCGCGTTGCCGCCGCCGAAGGGCTCGCCAGCCTCAAGCCAGAAGATTCTCGCATCTTGATCTCACTCACTGAAAACCTCAATAACGACGACCCCGCCATCCGTCTGGCCGCCTATCGCACCCTTAAGACCATCACTGGTGCCGACCCCGGCCCCGACGCCAACACCTGGCACGAATACCTCGCCAAAAACAAACCAGGCTACGTTGATGACCCCGTCGTCGCCCAGGCAACCGCCAAACCTGCCGCCCAGCCCAGCCGCGACCAAAACGTCTCACAGGCTTCAAACCAGACGGTTAATCCCAAAGCCGCGACAAATCAGGCGCCACACCCGCTGGCCAGTCCACCTCCTTCGCTCTTTCCGCCAACCGCTCCGGGGCTGCCCTCACCATGATTTCCCGACTCACCGGCACGCTTGAAAGCCTCGGCCTTGACGAAGCCTTTCTCACCCTCGGCCCCGTTCAGATCTCGGCCCTGATCTCCGAAGAAACCCGTCTCAGACTTCAGTCAAAAGTCGGTCAGGAAGTCACCCTCTACACCATTTTCGACATTGAAGGCGGCGTGGGCGGGTCGCACATGAGCCCCCGCCTGATCGGCTTCCAATCACCACTCGACCGCGAATTTTTTGACGTCTTTACATCCGTTGACGGTGTCGGTGTTCGAAAGGCCCTGCGAGCCATGACCCGGCCTGTATCTGACCTGGCCCGAATGATTCAGAATCAGGATGTGAAAGGGCTTTCAACACTTCCCGGCATCGGCGAGGCCTTCGCCGAACGCATCGTGGCCAAGCTCCGCCGCAAGGTGGCGCATTTTGCGCTGGAATCGGCCAGAGGAATTGCCGGCGCTGAAGCCGGATCAGGCAAAAAAGGCAGCATTTCGGGCGACATTTTCGACGACGCTTTTCAGGTGCTCCTTACCTTCGGCCATACCGACCTCGTCGCCCGCCAGATGATCGAAACCGCTCTGGCCGACGGCCGCGAATTTTCGAGCGCAACCGATCTATTGGCAGCAGTTTACAACACAGAAGCCAAGTCGGCTGATTCCAAAGGCACAACCAAAACCCGCAAGAAAAAAGATTGATCGGCAGATATCTGGTCAAATGCTCAGTCATCTGTTATATTGTTCATTAGTTTGATTGTGAAGAGTTGCATGAAGATCTGGCATCAGCCGGGCTTTGCCCTGCTATTTCAGTCGTTCGGCAGGATGGCAGGGATGTAGCGGAAAAATGCGAGAGCGAAAAATTCAGGGCAATGCTGCTGGCAATAGCAGCCCCACCCCGCCCAATCCGCGCAAAAACGACGATCTGCATGAGCCGGTTGATCCGGGCAGCGACAGCCTGCGCCCGACCCGACTTGTTGACATGATCGGTCAGCGATCGGTGGCTGATCGCCTTCGCGTAGCCCTCGAAGCCTGCCGCAAGCGGAGTGAACCGCTGCCGCACATCCTTTTTGACGGCCCGCCGGGGCTGGGCAAGACGACCTTCGCCTCAGTGCTGCATCATGAGCTGGGCGTTGAACTTGCAATGACCAGCGGCCCGGCGCTCGACAAAAAGGGCGACGTCATGCCGTTTTTAACGAACGCTGCCGAAGGGTCGATTCTTTTCATTGATGAAATCCACCGGCTGCCGAAGTCGGTCGAAGAATTTATTTACCCCGTGATGGAAGATTTCCGGGTGGATGTCGTGCTGGGCGAAGGTGTTTCGGCACGCACGCTAAACCTTCCGCTCAAACGCTTTACGATCATCGGCGCCACCACTCGCAGCGGTATGCTCTCAAGCCCCCTGCGTGATCGTTTCCACATGCATGAACATCTTGAGTTTTATGACATAAACGACCTGGCACGGATCGTCACCGTCAACGCCGCCAAGCTCAAAACGACAATCACCCGCGAAGCCGCCATCGAGCTGGCCCACCGCAGCCGCGGCACACCCCGGCTGGCCAATGCCCGGCTCCGCTGGGTGCGCGACTTCGCCACCGCTCGGGCCGATGGCGTAGTGACCGAACCCATTGCCCGCGAAGCACTTGACATGCAGGAGATCGACCGCGAGGGGCTGGACCGGCAAGATCGTCGCTACCTTGAAACGCTGATCAGCGTCTTTCATGGCGGCCCGACCGGCATCGAAGCGCTGGCCGCCACACTGGCAATTTCGGTGGATACTCTTTCCGACGAAGTCGAGCCCTACCTCCTTCGATGCCACTTCATCATCCGTACCCCCCGGGGCCGCTGCGCAACGCCCAAAGCTTATGAACATCTGGGTTTACCGTTGCCCCGTAATCGAACCACCGGGCCTGGTCAATCAGAACTTTTCGGCACCTTAGGTTGAATCCCGCCGCCGTATTTCTCTTGGTCGTCGCTGATTTAAGGTTGAAAAACAGGAGAAATTGGTCGATAATAGTGTTGAACAATCCTGCCTGATTCGATCTGGGTCCCGCCATCATGCGTCTTGCCTGCCTTACCTATCTGACCCTGTTTTTACTAAGCCAGCCATTATTTGTGCGTTCGGCAGACGATGCTGCTCCATCTCAAGCCAGTTTCCAGGCGGATTTCGACACCAAACTCAAACCCTTTCTGGCCAAATACTGCCTGAATTGCCATGGTGCCGAAAAACCGAAAGCCGGGCTGAACCTGGCCAGGTTTGATAAAGTCGAACTGCTGACCAAAGACCGCAAAATCTGGCAAAGGGCCGCTGAATATATGGCCAGCGGCGAAATGCCGCCCGATGAATCACCCCAGCCGAAGCCGGAAGAGGCGGAAGCCATGGCCAGCTGGGTGGAAGGCTATTTCACAAGCCAGGGTTGCAAGCCGGAAGATCAGTCACCCGGTCGAGTTACGCTGAGACGGCTCAACCGCGTGGAATACCGTAATACCATCCGCGATCTGGTCGGTGTGGACTATAAACCGACCGACGAATTCCCTTCTGACGACGTTGGTTACGGATTTGACAACATCGGCGACGTCTTGACACTCTCAACCGTGTTGATGGAGAAATATTTCGCCGCCGCCGAGCAGATTGCCGAAGAAGCCATCAACCCCGACGCGAATTCCCGTGGCGCGGCTGTGCCAATCGATCTGGAAAAGACGAAATCGACCGAATCAGTCAAGCCCTATGGTGAAGGCGGCAAATACTTTATCTCAAATGGCTCGCTCTCGTTCAGTGTCAAGCCTGAAAAGCCGGGCGAATATCGGGTGCAGATTCGGGCCTGGGGCGATCAGGGTGGCGATGAACCGGCACGCATGAAAATTGAGGTGCAAGGCCAGCCGGATCAGGTGGTTGATGTCAAGGCAATTCGTACCAGCCCCGGCACTTATGAGCTTGTCGTCAAAGTTGAAAAACCAACGGAACTGCCTGTCAAAATCAGTTTTATCAACGACGCATATGTTGAAAAGAAGGATGGCAAGCCCGGCTACGACCGAAATCTTCTGGTCGAGTCCGTGCAGTGGGTCGGGCCGGCACCATCTCAAAAGCCAAGCCTCTCTGAGTTTCATCGCCGCACATTCGCCTGCCATCCCGACGGCAACCATGCCGATGACTGCTCGCGCAAGATCATTTCCAAGCTCACCGAACGAGCCTATCGCCGACCACCCCGCAGCGAGGAGATCGGCCGCCTGACGGATCTTTTCAATCAGTCCCGCCGTTCAGGAGAGAGTTTTGAGTCAGCCGTGCAGCTTGCCCTCAAGGCCCTGCTCATCTCGCCCCACTTCCTTTTCAAGATGGAAGCAGACCCCGGCTATAACTTCAACGCACCTGTTCGCAAGCTGAGCGACTACGAACTGGCCACCCGCCTTTCGTATTTCCTCCAGAGCACCATGCCGGACGATGAGCTCTATGATCTGGCGAAATCGGGCCGATTGCAAATGGACGGCAATCTCGAAAAGCAGATCCAGCGCATGCTGAAAAGCCAGCGTATCAATCAGTTTGTCGATAATTTCGGCATGCAGTGGCTTCAGCTTCGCAACCTGCAAAACATCGGCTTTGATCGCAACCGTTTCCCGACCTTCGACGGCAACCTCCGGCGCGATTTTATGAACGAAACTCGCCAGTTTCTCAGCTACATCTTTCGTGAGGATCGCAGCGTTCTGGAGATGCTCGACGCCGATTACACCTTCGTTAACGAAAACCTGGCCAGGCATTACGGCTTAAAAAATGTTCAGGGTCGGCAATTCCAGCGGGTAACGCTTGATCAGGAGACCGGCCGAGGCGGCCTCGTGACGCAGGCAAGCATTCTCGCCGTCACATCCAACCCCACCCGCACCAGCCCGGTGAAGCGTGGTCGCTGGATTCTGGAACAGATTCTGGGCACGCCACCACCGGCCCCACCACCCAATGTGCCTGAGCTAAAAGCTGATGACGCCGAGCTTTCCGGCACGCTAAGGCAGAAAATGGAGCAGCACCGCAAAGACCCCACCTGTGCCAATTGCCATGCCAAAATGGACCCGCTCGGCTTCGGTCTGGAAAATTTTGATGCGGTGGGTAGCTGGCGAACACTCGATGGTAAGGATAAGATTGACTCGTCCGGCGAATTGCCATCGGGCGAGAAATTCAGCGGGCCAAAGGAATTGAAAAAGATTCTCGTCGGCCGTAAGCGTGAATTTGTTCAGAATCTGGTCGAGAAAATGCTGATTTACGCTCTTGGCCGCGGGCTGGAGAGTGGCGATCAGTGCGCAGTGGAAGAGATTACGAAAGCTGTTGAAAAAGACGGCTTCAAGTTCTCCAGCCTTGTCATTCATATTGTCAAAAGTGAACCGTTTCAGAAACGCCTGACGGCAAAGGCCAAATCATGATTCGCCCTGCTCGCCTTTCACGACGCACCGTTCTTCGTGGTCTCGGCACATCCATGGCCTTGCCCTGGCTTGAGGCGATGGGCCCTGCCCCGCAATCGCATGCCGCCGCAATAAACAAAACCACCAAAGGTTTTAACAACGCCGCTGCCCCCACCCGCATGGCCTTTTTCTACGTGCCAAACGGTGTGCACATGCCCGACTGGCGGCCAGAAAAAACCGGTGCACTCACTGACTTACCGAAAACGCTCGCCGCACTTGAACAACACAAGAAGCAACTGCTGGTTCTCTCAGGGCTTACACAAAATGGCGGGCGTGCCTTGGGCGATGGTGCCGGCGACCATGCCCGCGCATTGGGTAGTTTTTTGACGGGCACCCATCCGGTCAAGACGGACGGGGCCAACATTCGTGCCGGTATTTCTGCTGATCAGGTCGCGGCGGATGCGATCGGCCACCTCACGAAATTTCGCTCGCTGGAAGTCGGCTGTGACCGTGGCGCCCAGTCCGGCAATTGCGACAGCGGCTATTCCTGCGCCTATTCATCAAACATCTCCTGGCGATCGGAAACGGTACCCAATCCGAAGGAAGTCAATCCACGCATCGTCTTTGACCGTCTCTTCGGCGACTGGAATGCCGATCCATCGGATGTCAATGCCTGGCGCCGAAAGCGGCATCGCCAGAGCATGATCGACTTTGTGCTGGAGGATGTTAACCGCCTTAAGCCGCGCCTGGCCGCGAATGATCAACGAAAAGTGGATGAATATCTTAACTCCATTCGTGAAGTTGAGATGCGTATCGCCCGGGCCAGTCGTCCGAAAACCGATGGCAGCGAAGGCACACCTGAAACCCCCACCATCACAATGCAGTCGCCAACAGGCGTCCCGGCAGACTTCC
>JBILGL010000662.1:0-2524 GCA_044351075.1 Isosphaeraceae bacterium
TTGGCAGCCACAAGAAAGACCTTCAGCCTGTGAGTGTGCCCGCAGAATTCATGAAGCCAGCCGGCAGCCCACGCGACGTGCACGCCGGCCTGCCCTCAACGGTATTTCGCTATGATCTGGTTTATGAATTCGTCAGTGCCATCGTTGAAGGCCGAGACGCCACGCCAGATTATCTCGACGGCTGGAAGGCCCAGATGGTGGCCGACGCCACGATCAAATCGTTTGAAGAACGCCGCTGGATCGACCTGCCCGGCATGTGAAAAATCTCTGCCAGCAAATTGCATTTCAGTTAAACGGGCGACAAAATCGCCCGTTTATTATTACTTTTAATATGTTACTTGTTGATAAAGACCTCATAAAATGCGATTGGACTTTATATATCATCAGTCATTCGGCACAATATTATTCTTACAGAGAATAAACTTCTGGCGACATGGACGAATAGTATGAGTAGTATCACACTCCATGATTTTTCGTGGGAAAGGATGAAAAAAGCTGTGGATGCCGTGAGCGATCGGGCACGCCGAATTTCATTCGCTCAGCGAGAAGCGGGGATTCCTCACGCAATGGTTGATGGAAATGCAGTGGCGGCATGGGTAGCGAGAGTGGATCTTGAAGCAGTAAGAAATACAAAATATGTCGATTTGTTGATCCGTCGTGAAGATCTGACAAATACAATTCAGGCGGCAGAGAAGGCTGGTTTTGTGCATCAACTGGTTTCGGGCATCGACCTTTTTCTGGATGGCTCAGAGGGCTCGGTTCGAAGTGCAGTTCATTTGATTTTCGCCGGAGAAAAAGTCTATCCGGAATACCCGGCAGAGACACCAAAAGTTACGGACTCGGAGCCGGGGCCTGATTTTCCGATTGCATCGCTTGATGCTTTGGTTCAGATGAAATTGACTTCATTTCGATTAAAAGATAAATTGCATTTGCTTGACTTGCTGGAAGTCGGCCTGATCAATGAGTCATGGAAGGATCGTGTTTTGCCCGAATTGGCTGATCGCTTCGCCGAAATTCTTGAAGAACGTGAAAAACAATAAGTTAGATTTTTTATATACAAACAATTGAACCTGACTCACAATTTCAACCCGTTGCCGGGTCTGCAATTGCAAATTGCATTCGAAATGCATTTTCGATCGGCTGTTGGCCATGCCACATGCGTGCCAGCGTTCTGACAGGAGAAAATCCAGATCGACTGAGAAAATCTTTAAATCCAGCATCATGCCCGGGATAATCGATAAAGATGTCTGCTTGAATCTCTCTTATTAAACTTTCAGTAATCTCAATGGCACTATAATGATCGTCTGCAACAACAGGGCCTAGATAATGTGCCAATCGCCCGCGCCTGATCAAACCAAAGCCTTGCTCTGTTAGATGAATTTTTGTGTGAGTCAGTAAGCGACTTAACCAATCGCGACGGTCATGGCCAAATATCATTTGATCCAATTGCAGATGCCGATCTGAAATCTCTGGCGGAATATCGACAGCCGTTTTTTCTTTTGAATAATGATCCAATTTTATATCATTAATTGGTGCCGGCCTGTGCCATCGATGAAACGAATAAAGATGCTGAAAACCAAGCTTTTCATAAACCGGCTGCCCCATCGGCGTGGCATCGAGCCAGATTGTATTAATCCCGACTGATTGCAATTGCACCATTGCCTTTTGCATCAGCATCGTGCCGATGCCCTTGCGACGAGATTCAGGCGCAACCAGCATCATCCCAATCCAGCCAATTTCCTGTCCATAAGCTGTCGTTGTGACGGTGCCGACCAGTGTTCCATCAAGCACCGCCTTGAAACAGCCAGCCGGTGCATAATCGATCAGCCTTTGCCAGTCGGCCGGTGTCTGATTCCACCCGGCTGTTTCAACCAGCCGCATCGCTTCCGGAATATCGCTGGAGGTGAGAAGTTCGATCTTCAACTTCTACCTCCACTAATTGCATTTTATTGAGAGAACTGCATCAAATGCAATCAGCCGAGCCCCAGACGGCGGCGATGATAAGCAAGCCGCTCAACCGGCGACATTCTGGCAAAATCAGGATAAGGCGTAGTTGCCGTAGCTGCTGCTGAAACGGCCGGAGCCATTGTTGAAATAACCGGGGCCGCTGCTTTGACCACTGTTAGCGGTTTTGGGGCACAACTGCCGACCCCTTCACAGCCGCAGCCACAGTCTTTGTCAGGTGTAGCAGCCGGTTTGATCACTGCCTGGTTCACGGGTACACTGGCCGATGATTTTGTACCAGCATAGCTCGACGCCGTATCGGTTCGCTGAAGATCATTTTCCAGGCTTCGATGCGGGCGAATGCCAAGCTTGCCAAGCACAGCATGATAAGCTTTCACCGCTTCAGCCGGGCCGATCAGCCCGTCGGCAATCAGCCGGAGAAACTGAATGAAAGCGAGCTGATTTTCAGCGTTGTTAATTTTGCGACCATAAAGAGCCACCTTGGCCCCTGCCTGTTTCGCATCCCACAGCATATCAAAGGCATCAAATGTGGTGCCTGCAGAGCCACCCAGAATACCGA
>JBILGL010000663.1:0-2521 GCA_044351075.1 Isosphaeraceae bacterium
TGGCCTCAGTGGCCGATAAATCCACGGTCATTCGCTCCATTCATCACACAATTGCCGCCCACGAGCTTGGCACGCAGTACATGACGACCGGCAATCGCCCGAACCCCGCCCTGGTCTATCCGGCGATGGGCTCGGTGGCCTCCATGATGCTTGATACACCAGTCGGTGTGCCGCCCTACGTCAGCTTTGCCGACCTTCGCGCCGGCCGTTCCGGTGGTGCCGGCTATCTCGGCCCTGCCTACAACCCCTTCCCGGTTGAAACTGGCGGCGGCCGCCTGCGGGTGCGTGGCGTGAGCCTGCCGAAAGAACTGACCGTCACGGAACTTGACCGCCGCGACAAACTTCGCGACATTTTTGACGAAGAATTCCGAAAGGTTGATAAAGGTGTTGAATTGGCCAAGGGGCTTGATAAGTTCCATGCCCAGGCCCTTGATATCTTGCGTAATGACCGTACTCAGAAGGCCTTCCAGCTTGAGGAAGAATCCAAGGCCATGCGTGAAGCCTATGGCACCTCGCCCTTTGGCCAGTCAGCGCTGGCCGCACGTCGGCTCGTGCAGGCGGGTGTTCGCTTTGTGACGGTCTCTATCGGTGGCTGGGATACGCACCGGAATAACTTCCAGAGCCTTGGCACACGCCTTCTGCCACAGCTCGACCAAGTGCTTTCCACGCTGATTCGCGACTTGGATAGCCACGGCCTGCTCGATGAAACGATCGTTTATTGCGCCGGTGAATTCGGCCGGACACCGAAGATCAACCAGACAGCCGGCCGCGATCACTGGGCCCGCTCGATGGCGGTCGTCGTGGCAGGCGGGGCCTTCAAACGCGGCTATGCCCATGGCACCACTCAGGTGGATGGCATGGCACCCGCCACTGACCCAATCTCGCCGGACGATCTGGCCGCCACGATCTTCCAGCAGCTCGGCATTAACCACTCTCTGGAATTGACAACCAACAACGGCCGCCCAATGCAAATTGTCCGCGACGGCAAGCCCGTCGATGCCCTCATGGGCTGATCTCCGCCGAACATCTGATTCAATGAATCAAACAGCCCTGGCTTTCGTCAGGGCTTTCTTTTTTTCTTGACGATCTGTTTAACCACGAAAAATCAAATTCAAAGGCCATTACCGTTGATGCATCGATCATTATCATTGATCAAAAAGGGGCTTCAACTTCTTTTGCAATCTTTGTAAGGGTCAATCTTGGCAGCGAAGCTCAACATAGATACGACCATAACCTCTTAAAATAAAGCAGTTCCGGCTGACGCTCGATAATCCTTTTCGGGCATCAGCCGGAACTCTATGAGACCGCCCTCCGTGGCGGCATGGTTACGCATCCAATAAAAGCGGGCGATCACATCCCTGTGAAACGAGGGCCATCCATTGCCTTCGCCCTTTTTCCAAATTCACTTCACCCGGCTCCTCTCAGCAAGCTGGCGAAGTGTCGACAGATCGAAAGGCTTCCCCCTGATCTCGTCGAATTTATCTTTCTGTTCCGGTGTAAGTACTGAAATCATCGATTTTTCGAGACGCTCACGAGCCTGCCGGGCAACCACGGCATATTGCGTACCATCGCTTGATTTTGTGCTCTCAATGGCTTCAGCCATGGCTTTGCCATATTGCGTTTCAAGAGTTCGAAAAGCCTCTTTCTGGGCAGTTTTCAAATCAAGTTTTGTAGCAACAAAGTCAAGTTGAAGGGCAGCCGTGCCCACCGACTGAATCTGAATCTGCTCAAGCCGCCTTGCCTGATCAGGTTCCAGAATCAAGTCCATCTTCGTGATGAATTCGCGTTCCACATCGCCGGCGATTTTTGAAGCCCGTCCTGTAGCCTCTCGCAGACGCTCATACCGCTCTCCGGGCGAGAGGCCCTGCGGCAATTCCGGCTTCAGCCCGGAAGCTGCCTGGCGTCGCTCGACTTCCTTCTGAAAATCTGCAGCCAGCTTTACTGACTGATCAATCTGATCAATCGAAAGCCCAAGCTCCTTCTGCACAGATATCGCCTGAAGCAACATCGGCCGGCAACTGGCCAGGCTTCTGATCATTGTCGTACCTGACGGACTCTGCGACCAGGCATCTTTCGACACCGCCAGCAGTATCAGGCCAAGAATCATCAAAAACCGCTTAATTGCCATCAGAAAGCTAATCCTCGGGATCCTCATCAATTGGTGCGAAACAGTCAAGCCCCAACGGCGAACCATTTCAGGGCTCTGGCTATCCTCATAACCGTTTTCTGATTGATTCCGCGACCACGCGGCAGATTTTTTGTCACACCACAAAAATCAGAGAAACAATTGCGGTGTGATTCAACTGATGGAGCCCAATCTACGTTCCTCTGCCAGGCCTGTCCAGCACCTGCCACCCACCTTTTTTTCCGACATCCCGCAGCTTTAAGCCTCTATTTTTCAGCCTTTCATCCACTTTTCTGACATCTCTTTTGCAAAATCAAAAGTTTTGTTTTTTCTGATACAAAGCAAATAGCTTTTTTAAGCAAACGGGATTGCGAACTCGGAAAATCGCACAAAACC
>JBILGL010000145.1:0-8730 GCA_044351075.1 Isosphaeraceae bacterium
CACCGTATGTTCAAAGGCGGAGCATTCTCAGAACTCGCCATTTGAATGGAGAATCTCCTGATTTGGCGCCGGTTTCGGGCCTTTCAGAAGTTTGACGAGGAGTTTGAACTGATGCGTCCTGATTCGATTTTGCGTCTCCATCGCCGTAATTTTATGACCGTTGGGGCCGTAGGTGGCCTTGGCCTCACGCTGGGCGACTTTTTCAAGCTCAAGGCGCGGGCTGATCTAAAAAACTACGAGAAGATTCCTGCAACTGCTCAATCAGTCATTCATATATTTCTCCCGGGCGGCATTGCTCATCAGGAAACATTTGACCCGAAGCCATTTGCCCCTGTGGAATATCGTGGTGAGCTGAGTTCGATCAACACGAAGATCGAAGGTGAGAAGTTCTGTCAGACATTACCGCAAACGGCGACAATTGCCGACAAACTGACAGTTATTCGCTCAATGACGCACGGCGAAGCGGCCCACGAACGCGGCACGCACAATATGTTTACGGGTTATCGCCCGAGCCCGGCCCTGGTTTACCCCAGCATGGGCTCAATCGTTTCCCACGAATATGGCCCCCGCAATAATCTGCCGCCTTATGTCTGCATTCCGAATATGCCGACGAATTTTGCCGGAACAGGCTACCTTTCCAGCTCATTCTCGCCATTTTCGCTGGGTGCTGATCCGGCAGCCGGCAATTTCCGGGTGCAGGATCTGGACTTGCCCTCAGGCGTGGATGAGAAGAAGTTCAACACCCGTCGCACGATTCTGGAAGCGGTCAACGACCACTTTGCCAAGAAGGAAAAAGCCGACAATCTTCAGGCGATGGACACTTTTTATGATCGTGCCTACAGCCTGATCTCATCCAAGGCCGCCCGCGAGGCTTTTGACATCAATGCCGAACCGGCAAAACTGCGTGATGAATATGGCCGGAATACGGCTGGCCAGCGCATGCTGATGGCCCGTCGGCTGGTGCAGGCTGGCGTCCGTTTTGTGACACTTTCTTATGGCGGTTGGGACATGCACACCGGTATCGCCGGCGGCATGCGTAACCAGATGCCGGCATTTGACCAGGCTTTTGCCACTCTGATTCGCGACCTTGATCGAACGGGCCTGCTCAAGAGTACGCTGGTGATGGTTTCTTCAGAATTCGGCCGTACGCCGAAGATCAATCGTGATGCCGGCCGCGACCACTGGCCCAAAGTTTTCTCGGTCGTTTTGGCTGGTGGTGGTATCAAGCCGGGGCAGATTTTTGGTGCATCCGACGCCACGGCCACTGAGCCGGAGCGAGACGCCATTGGTCCGGAAGATTTGGCGACCACGGTCTATCATGCCCTTGGTATCGTGGCCGACAAGGAAATTATGGCTCCGGGTAATCGTCCGATTGAAATCGTTGACGGTGGGGCTGTTCGTAAAGAATTGCTGGGCTGATTGAGCGATGTATGCAGAGGCCGGCGAATGGTCGGCCTCTGTTTTGTTTTTTGCTGATAACTGATGCCTGCCTCAAGACTCGTTCCCGCCTTTTTCTCTGCACCATGACGAAGGACACCAAAAGATGCCAAAAGTCATGATTTGCTCAACCGAGTGGAAAGAGATATTGCGGAAGAGGCGTGCGCTTGGGCACGACCGCAAGGATGAAGTCTGGAATGGTGTTTATTTTATGGCTCCTGACCCAACCAATTCGCATCAGCGCCAAACAAGTCGAATTGAGGATGCCCTGGAGGCATCGGCCCCTGTTGGATCAAATGTTCAGGCGGGCGGCAACGTGAGCGACCGAAAAAAAGGCTGGAAATTGAATTTCCGCTGCCCTGATGTGATGGTCTTTCTGCCGGGCAATCCGGCAGAAGATTGCGAAACGCATTATGCAGGTGGGCCTGATTTTCTGGTTGAAGTGGTGAGCCCCGGCGACCGGAGCGAGAAAAAACTTGGGTTTTATGCCTCAGTTGGCGTGCGTGAAGTGCTTTTGGTCGATCAAGGCAAAGCCAGAATTACACTTTACAAGCGAGATGGCGAAGGCTGGGCAGAGCCTGCCACGGCAAAATTGGATGAAGACAGTCGCCTTCAGTCCGATGTCTTACCTGTTTCGTTTTCATTTCAGTCAGTGGCGGGCGATAAGCGGCCACATGTTTTCGTTCGTCATTTAATTGACGGACGTATCTGGGATGCCTGACAGGGCATATTCCCTGAGCTGCACTTGCTCGATTTGAACCATGAATGACCTCTGTGAATCCAGGCAAATGATGATAAAACTTCTCAAAAGTATGACGTGTGGCCTGTTGCTTCTCTGCCTGAGTGCAGTCGCTGCCGAGGCCGCTTCGCCATCAATGACAGCGGTGCGGCCGACGGGTGCGCAGCGGGGAACGGAAGTGGTTGTGACCCTTTCCGGTGCCCGGCTGGGCGATGCTCAGGAAGTGATTTTCTTCGAGCCTGGTATTGATGTCACGAAGATCGAAAAGGTCAACGACAATTCGGTCAAGGCAACTTTCAAGATCAAGCCCGATGCCAACCCCGGCACATATAATCTGCGGCTGAGAACAGCGACTGGGGTGAGCGAGCTGCGCAGCTTCAGCGTGGGGCTTTATCCTGAAACAAATGAAAAAGAGCCGAATAACGATTTTGCCGCCCCTCAGCCGGTGCCGCTGGGCAGCGTGATTAATGGCGTTGCTGAAAATGAAGACGTTGATTATTTCGTCTTTGAGGCCAAAAAGGGGCAGCGAGTCACGGCCGAGGTGGAAGGTATCCGCCTGGGGATTGCCCACTTCGACCCCTATGTTTCAATTATGAACACAAAGCGGTTTGATCTGGTCACCAGCGATGACTCTGCGCTGGTCTGGCAAGACGGTTTTGTGAACCTGACGATTCCGGAAGACGGCAAATACATTGTGCAGGTGCGTGAATCAGCCTATGCGGGTAATGGCGGATGCCTCTATCGACTGCATTTGGGCACATTTCCGCGGGCTGCGACGATCGTTCCAGCCGGCGGAAAGCTGGGCGAAAAGGTTCAGGTCACATGGCAGGGCGACCCCAAGGGGCCGATCAAGCGAGAATTACAGCTACCTGCCGAGCTCTCGGCCAGTTTCGGCGTTTTTGCGGCGGATGGCGATGGGCAGTCACCCTTCCCCAATATTTTCCGCCTGAGCCGCTGGGGCAATGCCGTTGAGGCTGAGCCGAATAACGACCATAACACAGCCACACCTTTCGAAGCCCCACTTTCACTCAATGGAGTCATAGAAAAGCCGGGCGATGTCGATCACTTTATTTTCAAGGCGAAAAAAGGCCAGACATATGACGTCTCAGCCTATGCACGGCGGATTCGATCGCCGCTTGATCCGATACTTTACATCGGTAAAAAGGGTGGCGGTGCACTCGTTGGTAATGATGATGCGGCAGGGCCCGATTCAGGCTTTCGATTTACGGCGCCCGACGATGGCGAATATGTCGTCTGGCTGGTCGATCACCTTGGTAAAGGTGGTCCGGACTATTTCTATCGGGTGGAACTGACGCCGGTCGAGCCACGGCTTTCGCTGAATTTGCAGAGTGAAGAGCTTCCGCGTGGCACCGGCAGTGTTTCGGTGAGCGTGCCCAAAGGTGGGCGGCAGGCGATTCTGGTCTATGCCGGGCGGGAAAACTGGGGCGGTGATTTGAAAGTTGCTCCTGAAAATCTGCCAGCCGGTGTGACGGTTGAAAATGACATTATGCCAGCCAGTCAGGGGGTGGTGCCTGTGCTGTTCAAGGCTGAACCCGCCGCTGCCAATGCCGCCAAACTGGCCCGATTCAGTGGTCAGCCGGTCGATGCCAATGTGAAGTTGGCCAGCCAGCAGTTTAGCCATACGACGGTGATGGTTCATGGCCAGAATCTGGTGAATTTCTGGTCTCAGGCCCATGATCGAATGGTTGTTGCGGTAACGGATGCCGCACCGTTTGAAATTGAGGTTGTTGAGCCGAAAGTGCCACTGGTGCATAACGGCTCGATGAATCTGAAGGTAGTGGCAAAGCGTAAAGAAGGCTTTACCGCGCCGATCAGTGTTTCGTTTCCATGGTTGCCGCCGGGGATTGGTGCCTCTGGCGGCATCTCAATTCCGGAGAAGCAGAATGAAGCCCTGATTCCGATGAATGCCGGGGGCGCGGAAGTGCGAACATGGAAGCTGGTGGTTAATGGCACAGCCAATACGCCCACAGGCCCGATGATGGTCTCCTCTCAGCTTTTTAATCTGCGGATCAGCCCGCCTTATCTCGGCCTGGCGTTTCAGGCGGCCAGTGTCGAACAGGGCAAGGGTGTGCCATTTGTCGTGAAGGTCAATAAATCAATTGACTGGGAAGGCGATGCAACGGTTTCGCTGATCGGCCTGCCGAACAAGGTTACGACCGAAGTGCTGAAGATCAAAAAAGATACGCCTGAGATGCTCTTCAATGTCGCGACCGACAAGGTTTCACCGGCTGGGAATCATAAGAATCTCTTCTGTCAGGTGGTGATCATGGCCAATGGCGAGCCGATTACGCACAACATAGGCTCGGGCGAGCTCCGGATCGATGTTCCGATCCCGCCCAAGACGCCACCGGCCTCTGCACCAGCTGCACCTAAGCCCGCCGTGGCCGCCGCACCCAAGCCTGCAGCCGCACCACCCAAACCGTTGAGCCGGTTGGAAAAACTGCGGCTTGAGGCCAAGGAGCGAGCCGAAGCCGCTGCCGGCAAGAGCGAACAGGCAGCACCAGCTCAGAAAACGGGAGCATCCCAATGACAAACGACCGAGTTCATTATCCTGACACCCGAACCCGGAGACTTTCCAACATGTTTCGTACCTTTTCCAAATCGAGTCTGCTGATTGCCGGCTTGGTCATGTCACTTTTCGCACCAGTGGCCTCGGCCGCTGAAAATGCCCTGAAAGAGCTGGTGGTGTTTCCGACGCAGGTGAGCCTGTCCAATCAGCAGGATCGCCAGTCGATGGTGGTTCAGGCGGTCTTGGCCAATGGGCTGACGGAAGATGTGTCGCTGAAGGCAGCGATCAAGCTGGAAAATCCGGGTCTTGTCAAGATGGATAAGGCCGTTCTCTGGCCTGTGGCTGACGGCGAAACGAAGATGACGGTGGAATTTGGCGGCAAGTCGGTCGTGGTGCCGGTGAAGGTCAGCGGTTCCAAGACTGTACTTCCGATTTCTTTTCGCATGGACGTGATGCCGGTCTTTATGAAAGCCAACTGCAACACTGGCAGTTGCCACGGCGCAGCCAGAGGAAAAGATGGTTTCCGCCTGAGCCTTTTCGGATTCGACCCTGAGGGCGATCATCATCGATTGACGCGTGAAATGCCGGGCCGAAGGCTGAATCAGGCGGTGCCGGCAGAATCAACGCTGATTGAAAAAGCTGTTGGGGCTGTGCAGCACACAGGCGGCAAGCGGATTGAGCCTGGTACCGAAATGTATCAGACGCTTATCCGCTGGATTGAAACCGGTTCACCGAATGATGACGTGGCCAAGCTGCCGAAGCTGGTCGATGTTCAGCTTGCCCCGAAGCAGGCGGTGCTTGATGGCAAGGGAGCCAGCCAGCGGTTGTCGGTCATTGCGAAGTATTCTGACGGCACAGACCGAGACGTGACAAGCCTTGCTGTCTTTTTGACGAATAACGAAAGCACGGCGGCCGTTTCTCAGGATGGGCAGGTAACCGCCGGCGACCGTGGTGAAGCCTTTGTAATGGCCCGGTTTGAAACATTCACCGTTGGCTCGCAGTTTCTGGTTCTGCCCAAGGGTCTGAAGTTTGACTACCCGGCCGAGCCCGAAGCAAATTACATTGATACGCTGGTGGCTAACAAGCTGAAAAAGCTGCGTATGTCGCCTTCCGGCGTGGCTGATGATCAGACTTACATTCGCCGCGTATATCTGGACATTATCGGTGTGACACCGACGCTGCAGGAGACGGCTGCGTTTCTGGCTTCAACCGCACCTGACAAACGCTCTAAGGTGATTGACGAGCTGCTCACACGCAAGGAATTCACCGAACTTTGGGTGAACAAGTGGGCTGAAATGCTCCAGATCCGTTCGAGCCAGCAGGTCAGTTACAAGTCGATGTTTCTGTATTACAACTGGCTGACCGACCGCATTTCCAAAAATGTGCCGATGGACAAAATGGTTCAGGAGCTACTGGGTGCCAATGGCGGTACATTCAAGAACCCGCCGACAAATTTCTATCAGCAGACGACCGATCAGCTACTTCTGACGGAAAACGTTGCTCAGGTTTTCATGGGCATGCGTATCCAGTGTGCCCAGTGCCACAATCACCCGTTTGACCGCTGGACACAGGACGACTATTACGGCTTCGTCGCATTTTTCAGCCAGATAGGCCGCAAAGGGACGGACGATTACCGAGAGACAGTTGTTTTCAACTCAGGTGGTGGCGATACGCGCCACCCGGTCGGTGGTCGTGTGATGCCGCCGAAATTTCTGGGTGCTGAAGCTCCCGATACCAAGGGTAAAGATCGTCGCGTGCTGCTGGCTGAATGGCTGGCAAGCCCTCGTAACCCGTTCTTCGCCACCAGCTTTGTGAATCGGGTTTGGGCCCATTTCTTCGGCCTGGGGATTGTTGACCCGGTGGACGACTTCCGCGTCTCGAACCCGGCGACGAATCCGGAATTACTGGAAGCGTTGGCTAAGAATTTCACGGAAAGCAATTACGACCTTCGTAAATTGGTGCGTGAAATCTGCAATTCACGGGCTTATCAGCGGTCAACCCAGCGTAATGAGTCGAACCAATCCGACGAAAAGAATTTCGCCCATGCCAGCCTGCGGCGGATTCAGGCCGAGAGCCTTCTCGACACGATCTCAACCGTGACCGACACCAAGGACAAATTCAATGGCCTGCCGCTGGGTAGTCGAGCCGTGCAGATTGCCGACGGCGGCTACAGCACCTACTTCCTGACGACATTTGGCCGTGCCACACGTGAAACGCCATGCTCTTGTGAAGTTAAGATGGAGCCCACGCTTTCACAGGCCCTGCACCTGCTTAATGGCGACACCGTGAACAGCAAAATCAGGGCGGGCGGCGTGATTGATAAACTGATGAAAGAGAAGCCAAAGGTGGAGGACCGAATTACGGATCTTTACCTCCGCTGCTTCTCGCGTAAGCCAACGGCTGATGAGATTCTGAAACTGCAAAAGGCGATTGCGCTTGAGCCTGACCCGAAAAAGGCGATGGAGGATCTCTTCTGGGCCCTTCTCAACAGCCGCGAATTTCTCTTCAACCATTGATAAAACCGTCACAACCCCGCACGATTCGCCAACCAGAAAAGCTTGACGAATCTTTGCTGTGGGGCATTGTTGAACAACTTTGACGGTCAAGCCCGAACAAGAGTCTGGTGAAGGACATCGAAAGATGAATCGCAAATATTTCTGGATGCTTATGATCGCTTCTTCCGTCGTAGCTGGCCCTGCGCTTGCTCAGGATAAGGCGAAAACCAAGGTTACGTTTCAGGATCAGGCACTTGGGGTTTTCCGTAACCGCTGCAATTCCTGCCACAATGCCGACAAGCAAAAAGGTGGCCTGAATCTGGAAGGTTATACCACCGCGATGGCCGGTGGCTCATCGGGCAAGGTGATCGAGCCGGGCGACCCGGATGCTTCTACTCTCTATGCGGTGATGACACATGCGGAAGAGCCGAAGATGCCGCCCAACTCAGCCAGGATACCTGACGCCGAAATTGCGATCATTCGTCAGTGGATTGAAGGCGGAGCCCTGGAAAATTCAGGCAGCAAAGCGGCTGTCGCCGCCAAGCCTAAGTTTGAATTCAAGCTCGACCCCAATTCCATTGGCAAGCCTGCTGGCGAGCCGGCCATGCCGCAGCCGGGCCTGGCGACAGAGCCGGTTGTCGTCTCTCCGCGAGGCACAGCCATCACGGCCGTAGCGACCAGCCCGTGGGCTCCTCTCATTGCGGTGGGTGGTCATAAACAGGTGCTTCTCTATCATGCGGAGCAGGGTCGGCTGATGGCCGTCTTCCCCTTTGCTGAAGGTTTCGTCTATTCGCTCAAGTTCAGCCGAAATGGCGACTTGCTGCTGGCCGGCGGTGGCCGGGGCGGGCAGAGTGGTCTGGCGGTGGCCTGGGAAGTGAAGACGGGCAAACGTGTTTTTGAAGTTGGCAAGGAATATGACGTGGTGCTGGCCGCCGACATCAGCCCTGATCAGGGCTTGGTGGCTTTGGGCGGTCCATCCAAGATGGTGCGGGTTTACAACACGGCTGATGGCACGCTTGCCTTCGAAATGAAGAAGCACACCGAGTGGGTGACGGCCCTGGAATTCAGCCCTGATGGTGTACTGCTGGCCTCTGGCGACCGGAATGGTGGGTTGCTGGTGTGGGAGGGTCAGACGGGGCGTGAATTTTATGACCTTCGTGGTCATTCGGCTCGTATCAGCGATATCTCATGGCGAATCGATTCCAACGTGGTCGCTTCTTCCAGCGAAGATGGCTCAGTGCGACTTTGGGAGATGCAGAACGGTAATCAGATCAAGAGCTGGGGGGCCCATGGTGGCGGCACGCTGAGTGTTGGCTTTGCCAAAGATGGTCAGATTATTACAACCGGGCGCGACCGTGTCACACGTCTCTGGGATGGCAACGGCGGCAAAAAGCGTGATTTTGAGGCGTTTTCAGACCTGGCGCTGACAGCCCGGGCGACTAACGACTCAGCCAAGATTGTCGGGGCCGATTATCTTGGTGAAATTCGCGTCTGGAATGTGGCCGATGGCAGCCGTTATATGACTCTGC
>JBILGL010000591.1:0-3007 GCA_044351075.1 Isosphaeraceae bacterium
CAATCGGTTCACAGGCAGCTTAACCGCCGAAAGATTGACGGTATGGATGAATCGCTCGTTCGCCGCAATATCGGCTACGACATCGCGATTCGTCTTGAAAACCGCCTCGCCAAAATTCAGCCAAAGCTTCGTTCCAGGCTCGTCCGCCTTCGCACCCGACAGTTTGACCGCCAGCTCGCCGCCGCCATGCCGGGGCTTGCAAAACGTGGTGCGCGTGCCATCGTTTTCTTTAGCGACGTCGGCTCGGAACATGCCATGGCCGCCGCCCGTAAAGCCGGTATCTATGTGATTTTAAGCATGGTCACCGGCCACATGGACGAGGAGATGGAGATCCTTGAGCGTGAACGCCAGCGTGTGCCTGCCTTTTTCCCAGCCTATCTGGGCGATGGCTCGCTTGATCTTGCCGAGCTGGCCTGGCTGCACGAACGCCGCCGCAGCGACCTGGCCCAGGCTGATCTTGTGCTGGTGCCTTCGCGGCATATCGCCGGCCAGGTTCAGAAGCGGTCTGCCGTGCCGCCCAGCCGTATTCGTGTCATTCCTTACGCCGCTGATCCAGAACGATTTGCCCCACGACCAGCCGACGACAAACGTCATCATAAAATCTGCCGATTCCTGTTCGCTGGCGGCATCACCCAGCGCAAGGGCTTGAGCGACCTGCTGGAAGCCTGGAAACTGGTGCGAAGACCGGGCTGGACACTCTCGCTGGCCGGCGATGCCTCGGAATCGGTACGCAAATTGATTCCGGCCGACGACACCTCGCTTAAGCTACTAGGCAAAATCACTTACGCCGACATGCCGAAAGTCATGGCTGAGCACGACATCTTCGTCTTCCCAAGCCTGTTTGAAGGATCGGCGGTGGTCTGCTATGAAGCCATGGCAGCAGGCCTGGCCGTGATCACCACTCCACAGGCTGGCTCGGTCGTGAACGATGGCGAAGAAGGGCTGATTGTGCCCGCAGCGGCTCCGCAAAAACTGGCCAGAGCCATGAAAACGCTGGGCGATGACCAGGAATTGCGGCGGGATATGGGCGAATCGGCCCGGCTGAGGGCCCTTGATTTTACATGGGACGAATATCGTCGGCGCACCATCAGTGCCATCAGTGAATCACTCTTCATGCCATTTCGGGTCAATCCGGAACGAAAGGTGCTGCACGATGAATGAGCTGACGCCCGTTTATCTGCTCACTTCCCTGATTCTCGGGCTGATTTTCAGCTCCGTATTTGTCTTTCGTCGAAAGTTTGACCCATTCGCTCCCGTCTGGCTCTTTCTGATTGGCTATTTTCAGGTCTATGTCGTTCAGGCTCTTTCTTACCATGAATGGGCTGTTTCCACCCATGGCGAGCAGGTGGTTGAAGCGGCCGGCTGGCGATCGCTGTGGGCCATTGTGCTGTTTCTGGTTGTTTATTACTTTGGCCCGGGGCGATGGTTTTCCGGCCAGTTGCCGCGCGCACCCGTGGCCTGGTCGCTGCCGATATTAAGCGGTGTCGTGCCCGTCATGCTCGCCTGGGGCTTTTTTTGCTCGGTGGTTATGATCGTACAGGGCACAGATGAGCAGATCTCGCAGGGAAACATGCTGCTGCGGCAATTTTATTTCATGATGCTCGGCTCGGGCATCATCCTGATGGTCAGCGGCTCGCAGAAAAGCCGGCCGGCCCCGATCCTTTTCTGGATGGGCGTGGCGGTTTGCCTGAGCTATATGCTGATCTGGATGTTTCAGGGCAAGCGTTCGCCCTCGCTAATCGCCGTTTTAGCCATGGCCTGCGCCTATTATGGGCCTCGATTCAAACGCCCGCCCATGGTCTATCTGGCCTTGCTGGCCGTTTTTGGAAGCCTGGTTGTGACCATTTCTCTCGGCTGGCGAAATCAGCGGCTTTACGACCGTAATCTCACTGGTTTTGTGCAGTTTGTGGCCGATTACGATCTTTCAAACATGCTGGTGAATTTAAACCTGGCCGAACGCGACCAGGAAAAGGCCCACCTCAAGGAATTTCGCAGCCGCGAGACTGAAGAATATGGCGGCTATCTGCTGATGTTCTCAACCGTGCCTGATTTTTCTGAATTTGATTATGGGGCGAATTATCTCCGGCTTTTCACCACGTTTATTCCGCGAATGTTCTGGCCAGACAAACCCCTGCCAGGCCGCGATAAATGGGTCGCCGCATGGATCGCCGGCAGCGAATTTAAACGCGACGAGACCTTTACTGGCCCGGCGATTGGGATACTTGGCGCCACTCAGCTCAATGGCGGAGCCACTGGCACAGCGATCGTGCTCTCAATGCTGGCAATTCTCTTACGCGCGTCATATGAATATTACAAGCGATATCAATGGACGCCCTGGGCCCAGGCCTGGTGGCCACTAACCTATTACAATGCCTGGCTGATGACTGTGAACGACGACCCTTTCGTCTGGTTTTACTACATCTACGGCTTTTCGATCATGCCGCCCATGATATTTCTCTGGGTCATTAACCGGCTGGCCGAGTCGCAGAACGATGCCCGAATGGCCCGCTGGATGATCTATCTGCAGCGGCATTCAAAACGAATCGCCAGTCATCCGTCCTATCAACCGGGTCATTGAAATGAAAACGCTCAGGAAATTTCAATATCAGGTCAAAATGCTCTTTGCCATTAAATTAAAGGTCTATACCCGATGAAAAAACATACACTGGCGATCTGTTTTACAAATTTCGGGCCTTATCATCTGGCAAGACTTTCTGCCCTGGGCGAAGCACTGGCAAGCACCGGCGGCCACCTGCTCGCGTATGAAATGGCCGGCAGCGAGGCGAAATACCCCTGGCAGACAGGCGAACTTGGAAAAACATGTATAACGCATGTAAGACTTTTCCCGGGGCGAACACTTGAATCGCTTTCATCACGAGAATGCCGGGCCGCCATGCTCTCTCAGCTAGATCGCGACCAGCCCACCGCCATTGCCGCCGTGGGTTATTCCCGGCCTGAATCAATAGCCATGCTTGGCTGGGCGAAGGCCAACGGTGCCTTACGGATT
>JBILGL010000295.1:0-5684 GCA_044351075.1 Isosphaeraceae bacterium
TCGCAAACGAAAGATTTGCCGCGGGTCTGGTGGAAAGAGGCGATCAAATCGCGCAGGGTAAGGCAATTTCAGGCGGGTCTGGTGGGTGGCGAAACGCATCGGGAATATCTGGCGGAGCTCGGGCTGGAGTCGGCTCGTATTCATCTGGGCTATAACGCTGTGGGGAATGCCGAAATCGAGCAAATGGCAGCCCGGGCCGCTGAAAACAGGCAGTATCAATCACCGCAGCCTTATTTTCTGAGCGTTTGCCGATTTGCCCCGGAAAAAAATCTTGCTCGGCTGATCCATGCATATAGCCAATACGTCAGGACGTGCAATCAATCGGCCCCCTGGCGGCTGGTGTTGGCGGGCGATGGCCCTCTGCGAAGCGAACTGATCGCCCTGACAAAAGACTGTGGTGTTGACCATCTGGTGAGCTGGCCCGGTTTTTTAACGCTCAACGACCTCGTTCCGCTATACACAGCCTGTGGCGCTTTTGTTCTGCCAAGCTTGAGCGAGCCGTGGGGGCTGGTGGCTAACGAGGCAGCCCTTTGCGCGGCACCACTTTTGCTCTCTGATCGATGTGGGGCCACCGGCACATTTCTGCCCAGGGGAGGATTTCCGGCAGGCTGGTCGTTTGATCCTGAAGATGTGTCGGGGTTATCCGGAATGCTGATTCGAGTTTCGAATCTACCCGAAAATGCCCGGCGGGTTATGGGCGAAACGGCCCGGCGAATTGCTCGCCAATGGGGCCCCGAGCGATTTGCGACGGGCTTACTGGCTGCGATTGAATCAGCTGAGACAGTAGTCAAGCCGAAAATGGCCTGGAAGATATAAAGAGTCAGGCAACTGGCGAAATGTCATCTGCGGGAGTTGTGTTGATGCTTGAAACAAAGAGCCTGACCCAGAACATGCCAAGGCCTGGCCAAAGACGATTAATGCCGGTGGATCAGGGCGTGGTGCATCTCTGTAACGGCCTTGACCCCATTCGCGATGGCGGCATGGTGCCTTCTATCCTCGGCATGGCCGGTGCGCTGGCTGAAATTGGCGAAATGCCAACTTCAATTGTCACAACCACTCCCTCCCGCCTTGATTTACTGCAAATTCCCGATTGCTTACCGGTTTTCGGGCCTGAGACAGACTTTCGCGAGGCTGTGAAAAAAGCCGGTGCCGTCCACATTCACGGCCTCTGGCAAATGCAATCGCGCATCGGCAGTCGGGTGGCCAGGCAAAATGCCGTGCCTTACGTCGTGGCCGCACATGGCATGGCCGAGCCATGGGCCCTTCAGCAAAAGGCCCTGAAGAAGAAGATCTATATGGCTTTGGTGGAAAAGCGTGTACTGCGAAATGCAGCCTGCCTGCACGCGCTGACTCGCCCGGAAGTCGGCTTTCTCAAGGCCATTGCCCCTCAGACACCCATCGCGTGGATTCCCAACGGCGTGAATCTCAAGCCACTTGAGCATCTGCCTGATCGTACGGAAGTCGAAGCCGTTTATCCACAGATTAAAGGCAAGTTTACACTTTTATTTCTGAGCAGACTGCATGTGAAAAAGGGGCTGGACATGCTGGCCGAGGCCCTCTCAGAAGCTTGGGGCAAGGCCGACGACTGGCACCTGCTGCTGGCTGGAACGGAAGATGGTGCCGGCCAGGCATTTGTCAAACAGATGAATGAGCTGGGGCTGGGTGATCACTTGACGGCCGTTGGCCATGTCTCTGGCGAAAAGGCCCGGCTTATGTGGGCTGGGGCTGATGCCTTTATCCTGCCGAGCCGAAGCGAAGGCTTCAGCATGTCGGTGCTGGAATCGCTGGCCGCACGGGTGCCGGCTATTATTACCACGGCCTGCCACTTCCCCGAGCTGGCCGAAGCGGCTGCGGGAATCGTGTGCGAGCCTGATGTGAAAAGTATCGGCGAGGCACTTCACCTCATGAAAAACGAATTCAGCGCGGAGGATCGCCGACAGATCGCCGAATGCGGCCGCGAGCTGGTGGAAGACCGATACACCTGGGAGAGCCAGGCCCGCCGGCTTTTACAAGTCTATCGCTGGATCGAAAAGGGATCGGCAAAGCCCGACTTTGTCGAATGACCAGGGCCATTTTCTCTCGGCCAGCACATGAATCACACGTCAACTGACAAATTTCCGATCAGCGTGATCATTCCGGTCAAAAACGAGGCGGAAAATCTCCGCCGATGCCTGCCTGCGCTGGCCTGGGCCGATGAAATATATGTGATTGACAGCCAATCGACCGACGAAACGACGGCCGTCGCTGAGTCGATGGGTGCCAGGGTTGTGCAGTTTCATTTTAATGGCGTTTATCCGAAAAAAAAGAACTGGGCGCTGGAAAATCTGCCGTTTCAGCACGAATGGGTGCTGATTATTGATGCCGACGAGATCGTCCCGCCCGAGCTGGTCGCCGAGATTCGTACACGTGTCGCGGCTAACGAAGCCGACGGCTTTTATCTCAACATGAAATATTTCTTTCTGGGCCGGCGCATTAAGCACTGTGGTTATAACGAATGCTGGAATCTGCGGCTTTTCAGGCACCGGCTGGGCCGATTCGAAAAGATGCCGGTGCCGGCCGGCGTGCGCACTGGCGATAACGAAGCCCATGAGCATGTGATTCTTCAGGGGCAGGCCAGGCGGCTGAAATATGAGCTTGATCATCATGCCTACCCGAGCCTGAGCATCTGGCTGGAGAAGCACGACCGCTATGCCGCGTGGGAGGCCGTTCAGCGTGGCCACTTCAAAAACGACCCGATTCCGCCGGGCCTGGGCACGGGCAAACGCTTGAAGAGAATGATGCGCAAGGTCTATCTGCGGCTCCCTTTTCGCCCATTTATACGGTTTGTCTATGCTTATTTCTTTCGGCTCGGCTTTCTCGACGGTCTGCCGGGCCTTTATTTCTGCGGACTGCTGGCGTTTTACGAATTTCTGATCAATGCCAAGGCGTATGAACAAAAGCTGATTTTGCCGGTTTCCCAGGAAAAAACAAATTAAACATTTTTGTAACATCATATACTACAAGAGCTTTATATCGCTGTGCCCAGACTTTTCAAATGCAAGAGGTAATTATGGCTTGATTCTCACTCACCAACGCTCTAATCTAACTTTATCTGGATTGAGCACATCTAAAGCACATAGAAAACAAGAGAACTGATGAAAATACTGATCCTCACGGGTGATGCTGGCGAATCACAGGAAATTTATTACGCCAAATATCGGCTTGAGGAAGAAGGCTGGCAGGTTTCGATCTGCGCGCCGGTGAAGCGGGCTTTTCTCTCGGTGGTGCATGATTTTGAGCCGGGATTTGACACCTACACCGAAAAGCCTGGCTACCGGGTTAATGCTGACCTTGGGCTTGATGATGTGGTCGTATCTGAATTTGATGCGCTCGTATTGCCGGGCGGCAGGGCCCCGGAATATTTAAGAAATAAGCCGAAGGCCGTGGCAATTGTCAAACATTTTCTGGAAACAGATAAACCCATCGCGGCCAATTGTCATGGGCCGCTTCTGATTCTCGCTGCCGGTGGGGGAAAAGGCAGGACAATGGCCGCTTATCCGGACCTTGAGCCGGATCTGGTCATGGCCAATTGCCAATTCTTCAACCAGGAAGTGGTTGTGGACGGATCAATCGTATCGGTCAGAGGCTGGCCTGATAACGGGCCATGGATGCGAGAATTCGTCAAGCTTTTAAAAGCAAGAGAATAACAGGCAATTGAGAGATGAGGAGAGCCGTTTATGAAAACGGCTCAGTATCAGTAGGCGGGGCGTTCGGGAGTGATCGGATTTCCCGGATTGATGGCGTTTCGACGTTTGGCTTCCCAAACTTCGCGGCGATCGACACTTACGGTCGGTGGCGCTTCAATGCCAAGTTTGACTTTATCACCACGGATCTCGACAATCGTGACCGTGATCTGATCATCAATGATGATCGTTTCGTTCTTCTTACGGGATAGCACAAGCATGGGTCATCGTGGCTCCCACGGTGTCCTTGCGGACGGACGAACTTCCTAGGGGAATCACCTAGCCGAAACCATTTCGAGAAAAGTGACTAATCGAACATAACCGACAATTCAACAATCGGTCAAGCTAACGTATAATTTCTGATGGACTTACGAAACATAAAACTCGCAAAATCGTTATAATCGTTCTATCATTCGTTGTTTTTTTGTCGCGTCGGCCAAGTCACGCCAAATTATTCATCTTTACTTGAGCCGCCGATAGAGACTTCCAAGGCCCAGATCGTTGAGCTCGCTTTCAATATCCTCAGGCGTGGCATTGACCATCGTTTCACGCAACTCCTGCACGAGAAAATCAAAAAACTTTACCCGAGCCCGCTGAAGTGTTTTCCGAAATGCTTCGGCTGTATAGTGTTGTGATGAATCCTTGTTGAGTTTGTCAACCAGCTCCTGAATTGAGGCGTCCGGCTCTTTGACTCTCAGCTTTAAAATTGTCGCGTAGCGGTTGTTGGCTGTGGTTGATTCATAAAGCTCAAGCTTGGCCCAGACGCGCTTGATCAGCACCTCGCGCCAGACCTGATCATAATCCACATCCGGCTGCTCCGGCTCGGGCAGGTCGCCCGGCGGCAGGCTCGTCGTCTTGCGGGCCCGGAAGTGATCCACAATCAGCCGGTGCAGAATTGTTCGCAGGTAATCCCGAAACCGGCCTTTCTTCTCATCCGCCCCGGCCAGCTTGTGATTCAGCACCTTCGTCCAGAATTCCTGAAGAACGTCGTCCGCCAAGTTCGGGTCTTTGATCTTTATTTTGAGGTAACGCTGAACAGCGTCGTAATAACGCATGATCAGCTCCTGCATCGCCACTTCACCCTCGGGCCCCGGAATGTGGGCCGAGTGGATCTGTGTCCAGCTCGTCTTCAGGTTCGAAAGACGCTCGGGGGCAAACGAATTTTCATCCGATGACGGAATCAATGCAGGTTCCTCAAATCAACTCGCAGTTCATTCATACAGAATTCTTATCAGGATCGGCGGTGTGATGCAAGCATCTGAGCAAAGTTCATCGGCAAATCATGACAAATCAATTGATGAGGTAAAGTTTGCCGATCATGCTGAAACAAAAGCCTCAGTCACTCTGCGACAGCCTCTTGACACTCTGCCCCCCAACCAGCGATTCCATCTCACGAAGAATGCCAATCACCTGATCCCGATACGGATAACCAGCCAGTTTCTGCGAAATCGCTTTTTCATGATCGCCCAGCGTCCCGGCATTCACCCCCGGGAACCAGTGCCCACCATTGCCCAGCAGGTTATAGCGCATGCGGGCATAGTCGGTCATGTCAAATGCCTTCAGCAAATTCCAGAGCCAGACGACAATCGGCATGTTAATCGTGCCTGGAGTCTCCTCCCAGCGCGGCAGGCCCGTCGCCCAGTTCTTCAGCCAGTCCGCCCCCAATGCCTCGGCATAAGCCGCTTCAAGCTTCGCAATCACCGGGCGAATTGTCGCCGCTGCATTCTCCAAAAGTGGCAGGGCCTTCAAATGCTCGTCAAAATCACTCGGCCGGGCCGCACCCAGCGAAAGCGTATGAATCTCTGGATGCGAAAGGCAGAAAAGGTCGTTAAAGACCATCGGCGAAAGCGGTTGACACAAATCAGCCAGCTTGGTCGTCGGCTTATACAGCATCCCGCCCTTATCCGATGGGCTGATGATAAAAACGCCCATGTCCTGCTTCGTCGCGGCCTCAATGGCCGA
>JBILGL010000664.1:0-2506 GCA_044351075.1 Isosphaeraceae bacterium
CTCTATAAAATTACCAACCAAGCCTGATTTTTCGGCGAACTTTTCCTTCGGCTGGGTTCATGCCAGAATGTCGTGAATCACCCGCCCACCAATATCAGTAAGTCGCTCAAATCTTCCGTCGTGCAGCACTTCCAGCGACTCATGATCTAGCCCCATCGTGTGCAGAATCGTCGCATGAATGTCTCGCACATGGGCTTTGTTTTCGGTGGCATAAAGCCCAATTTCATCGGTCGCACCATAAACTGTGCCGCCCTTCACCCCCCCGCCAGCCATCCACATCGAATAGCCATGCGGGTTGTGGTCGCGCCCCTTACCGCCGCCTTTACCTTCTGAAAGTGGCGTGCGCCCAAACTCCCCACCCCATACCACCAAAGTCTCGTCCAGCATCCCCCGACGTTTCAAGTCCTTCACCAAGGCCGCGGATGGCTGGTCCGTCAATCGCGACATCCGACCGTGGTTCCCTTCCAGATCGCTATGAGCATCCCACTGGTTTTCACTCGACCCACCCGACGCGAGAACCAGTACAAACCTTACTCCTCTCTCCACCAAACGCCGCGCCATCAAACATTGCCGCGCAAAATGATCACAGTGCGCAAGCCCTATACCATAAAGATCTTGTGTCTCTTTTGATTCACGCGCCAAATCGACTGCCTCAGGCGCGGCCGACTGCATCCGATAGGCCAGCTCATAGCTTGCTATTCGTGCCGAAAGCTCCGTGTCAGCCGCATTCGCCGAAGCACTGTTAAAGTCAATGATATTCTGGAGTAACGCCTGCTGCCGTCGCCCAGATACACCCTTCGGCGGCTGGAGATTATCCAGTGGATGTGCCCCGCCGCGAAAGACCGTGCCATCATAAACCACTGGCAGATAACCACTTGACCAAAGCGGTCTGCCCGCTTCCGTGGCCCCGAATTGAGAAAGTAGAACCACATAGGCCGGCAGGCTCTGCGTCTCACAGCCCAAGCCATAACTCAACCATGAGCCAAGACTTGGGTGCCCACTCACAATCCGGCCCGACATCAATTGATACTGCGCCGTTTCATGAATGAAGCTGTCGCTGTGGCACGATCGAATCACCGCCAGCTCGTCCGCAATCGTCGCCGTATGGGGCAGGAAGTCCGATATTTCCAGACCCGATTGCCCCCGCTTCGCAAACTTTCGCTGCGAAGCCATGATAACATCAGTTTCCCGAAGGAATTGCGTCTCAATGCCCTGAAACGACTTCGGCAATCGCTGGCCGTGATATCGCTCAAGCGTCGGCTTGGGGTCGAACAAGTCCACCTGGCTCGGTCCGCCACACATAAAAAGCATGATGCAGGCTTTGGCTTTGGCCGGGTGGTGCGGCACTTTGGGGGCCAGTGCATCAAGCCCCTTCGATTCCGCCGCCTTGCTCTCGTGCATCAGTGCCGCCAGAGCCAGCGACCCGAAACCCGACGCCGATCGCTCCAGCATCTGCCGACGGCTGATATTTTTATGGTCGTTTTGATCGCTCGTAGAAAAAGACCGGTTCATTTGTTTTAATCCAGATAAAGCCAGTCGTTTGAGTTGAGTAGCAACAGGGCCATGTCTGTCCAGAGCTCATCGGTGGCCGCATTTCCCGCCTCAGCCTTAAGTACCTCTCGCGTTCGCTCGAAGGCACGCTTCAGATTTCTTAAAACCGTATCGCTTGGCTCTCGACCGGTAAAATCTTCGTAAAGATTTACCAGCATTAATGATTCGTCAACTTCCTTCTGCTTCGCCAGCCTACCACCGATCGCCCGGGCCTGCTCTATCACCCATGGGTGATTCATCATCGCCAGCGATTGCAGGGCATGTGTTGACTGATTCCGCCGGGCACAGTTTGTCATGCTGTCAGGCCGGTCAAACTCCTCCAGAATTGGCATCACAAGATTCCTATCCACCAAGAGATAGATCGATCTTGCCCGCCACGCCGCCTCATCCTTCGTGGGCCGCCAGGCCGTCTTGAGCCGCTCCAGAACTTCCGCCGGTAAGGCTGGTGCCACGCCCGGCCCACCTCGATGCGTAAGATTTATCTGGCCTGAGAGTTGCAGCATACTGTCACGCAATTCCTCTGCGGCCAGCCGTCGCCGGTTCTGGCGCGAATAAAGCTCGTTGGTCGCATCCTTTTCCATCGCCTTCTCATCCGCACGCGACGACTGAGCAAATGCCTGGCTATTCACGATCTTACGATGCAAGTCCTTAATGCTCCAGCCATTGGCAATAAAATCAGCAGCCAGCCAGTCCAGCAATTCTGGATTCGAAGGCTCGTCGCCCAGATCACCAAAATTATTTCCAGTACCCACCAGCCCGCGGCCGAAATGCTGTTGCCAGATCCGATTGACCATCACTCGCGCCACCTGCGCACTGCCTGGCCCCGTCATCCATCGAGCAAGTGCCAGCCGCCGCCCAGTGGTTTCGTCTCCGGAACTTTTTCCCGCTTTCGTGTCGCTTAATTCGGCGGTTTTAAAAGCAGCAGGCACGCGCGGCTCAACTATGCCGCTTTTTT
>JBILGL010000146.1:0-8690 GCA_044351075.1 Isosphaeraceae bacterium
AATAGAGCGGCAGAATGCGCATTTTCACGGTTTTTACACGCACCAGATTACCGCTCAGCACTGCCCTGCCCCCTTGAAATGCAACTCATAAAACGCATTGATATTTACTGATACATTTTTAATTACAAACGTCGGGAGTACCCATCAGATCCAGTGCCTGAGCTAAAACTATTGCCGCCTTCGGAGCCAGGCCCGGCATAGGCTGAATGTTGACGACGTCGGTCAGAGGTTTTCTCTTCAAGCGTACCCTGTGTGATTATTTCATAAAGAATGGCCTGTTTATCGCCTTTCTTTCTCAAGATTCGGCCCAGTCGCTGAACATGTTCGCGCACAGTTGAAGTACCTGAAAGTACGATCGCAACATTTGCTTCAGGCACATCCACACCTTCATTTAATACACGAGAGGTGGCGACGACGTTGTATTCGCCTGTGGCGAACCGCTGTAGTACTGTTTTTCGCTCTCTTGCTTTTGTCGAGTGAGTTATTACTGGCACGAAAAACTGTCGAGAGATTTTGTAAACTGAGGCATTGTCATGTGTAAATATGATCACTCGATCGCCAACATGGCGGTCGAGCAGGCCTTCAAGTACGCGCAGCTTGGCCGGGGCAGCCATGGCGATGGTGCGGTGATCGCGAAAGGCTTTAAAAGCCATTCGCCCCTTAGGTGTGCGTGCTGCGGTGGCTAGAAAACGGCCCCAGGCACCGTTCTGGCGGAGGTCGATTCGGTTTTCCAGAAGGAAGGTTCGATAAAGCTCACGGTTGGTTTCGTAAGCGAAACGTTCGTCGTCACCTAGCTGCACATAAAGCGTCTGAACCTGATATTGAGCCAGAAACTGCCCTTTTAGCTGTGTGATTTCGCGGCGATAAATAATCGGCCCGATGAGGTGGTCAAGATTGGCATGGGCTTGATCGGTTCTTTCAGGAGTCGCTGTAAGGCCCAGGCGAAATGGGGCGATTGATCCCAAGGCAGCAAGTGAGTAAGTTTGGCCGGGGAGGTGATGACATTCGTCAAAGACTAGAAGCCCAAATTTATTACCCAGTCGCTCGATATTCATGTAGGCAGAGTCGTATGTCGTCACAGTGATTGGGCGTACATCGTAGCTGCCACCGCCCAGCATACCGACATCAGTTAGAAAATTGCTGGCCAGGTCGCGGGCCCACTGTTGCATCAGGTCGATGGTCGGAGTAACAATCAAAGCAGGGCGCTGAGCACGGGCGATAGCCAGTTCGGCCACATGGCTTTTGCCGGTGCCTGTCGGTAAAACCACAACGCCACGGCCCCCGGCAGACCACCAAGCTTCAAGCCCTTCTTGCTGGTGGGGAAACGAGGCTCGCCCGGTGTTCAATCCCCAGACTGTTTTACCATAGTCACGGGCTTTATCGCTGAATTTGATTTTACTCGCAAGCAGCGTTTCAACAAGCGAGCGATAGGCGATGCCTGGGCAGACCCAGATCTGCTCGCGTCGAGGGTCGGGCTGAAGGAAGTCTGGAAGCCAGTCAGGCTGCCCCTGAAGGCCTTCAATAGCCAGCGAACCGCCCTCAAAATAAAGGGTGATATCGATTTCAGGCTGATTTCCGGCAATTTCCTTATTCATAACGACCCATGAGATACAGAAGACCGCTTGATATACGTTTTAATCGTACTCTAACCAAATATTGGTGGTAAATATAGTAAATCAAAAAAGAGAAGGAGCAAAAGAGCCCCTTCTCTCATGAATAGCAGTTGATACTGATCGATCTGATTAAGATCAATACATATCATCATAACCGCCGCCAGCGGCCTTTTCCTTCTTGTCTTCAGGAAGGTCAGCGATCAGTGCGTCGCTGGTCAGGAGCAGGGTGCTCACTGAGGCGGCGTTCTGAAGGGCTGAACGAGTGACTTTTGTCGGGTCGATGATGCCTGCGACAACCATGTCGGTGTAGATGTCATGCAAAGCGTCATAGCCGTTATTGCCAGTGGCTTCGGCAACCTTGCTGACGACCACGCCACCGTCCTGACCGGCGTTTTCGGCGATCTGTGTGATCGGAGCTGTGCAGGCACGAACGATGATCTGGTAGCCAGTCTTTTCGTCGGTCGTCAGGTCAGCACTGGCTGAGACATGTCGAGAAGCACGAAGAAGAGCCACGCCACCACCTGGAAGGATACCTTCTTCAAGGGCGGCGCGGGTCGCATGCAGGGCATCTTCCACGCGAGCCTTCTTTTCCTTCATTTCTGACTCGGTCGCGGCACCAACCAGAATCTTGGCTACGCCGCCAGAGAGCTTTGCGAGACGTTCTTCAAGCTTTTCGCGGTCGTAGTCGCTCTTGGTATCAGCAATCTCACGACGAATCGCTTCAATCCGTCCCTTGATTGAATCGGTTGAACCAGCACCTTCGATGATGGTGGTGTTATCCTTATCAACCGAAACTTTCTTGGCACGGCCAAGGTCGTTCAGGTCAAGGTTTTCCAGATCAATGCCAAGAGCTTCGAAGATAGCTTTCCCGCCCGTCAGAACGGCAATGTCTTCCATCATTGCCTTGCGGCGGTCGCCATAGCCAGGAGCCTTAACGGCTACACAGCGGAACGTGCCACGCAGCTTGTTAATAACCAGCGTGGCCAGTGCTTCGCCTTCCACTTCTTCAGCGATGATCAGAAGAGGGCGGCCCGTCTGGGCAACTTTTTCCAAAACTGGAACGAGATCCTTCACGACACTGATCTTCTTCTCATAAATCAGTACGTAGGCATCTTCCAGCACCGCTTCCATGGTCTGTGGATTGGTCACAAAATAAGGCGAGAGATAGCCGCGATCAAACTGCATCCCTTCTACCCACTCGACTTCCGTTTTCAGGCTTTTGCCTTCTTCAACGGTGATTACGCCGTCCTTGCCAACCTTCTCGGTGGCTTCGGCGATCATCGAGCCAATTTCTTTGTCAAAATTTGAAGCGACCGTGGCGACCTGCTCAGTCTCCTTGCGGCTGGAGACCTTCACCGACATGCCCTTAAGCTTTTCGATGATGTCGGCAACGGCTCTGTCCATCCCACGCTTCATCAGCATCGGATTGACACCAGCAACTACCGCCTTCAGACCTTCATTGTAAATAGCTTCAGCCATAACCGTTGCGGTGGTTGTGCCATCACCAGCGATGTCAGAAGTCTTGGAAGCTACTTCCTTGACCATCTGGGCACCCATGTTTTCGTACTTGTCTTCCAGCTCAATTTCCTTGGCGACGGTCACGCCGTCCTTCGTCACCGTGGGTGAGCCAAAGCTTTTCTGTATAACAACGTTACGACCACGAGGCCCAAGCGTCACTTTGACGGCTCTGGCCAGCTTTGTTACACCACGTTGCATGGCCTGACGAGCTTCCTGATCAAAGGCGATCATTTTAGCGCCCATTAATCACTATCTCCTTATGCTGAAATGATTTGAATTGAGAATATATATGACCAGCGAGTTGACTCAGCCAACAACGGCAAGAATGTCGTCCTCACGCATCAGCAGGACTTTTTTGCCTTCCGGCAGTTTGAATTCATCGCCAGCATAGCTATTGAAAAGCACGGTGTCGCCAACCTTCACCTGCAGCTCGCGACGCTTGCCGTCTTTAGCCAGGCGACCCTCACCGACAGCAACAACCTTACCCTGCTGTGGTTTATCTTTGGCTGTGTCAGGAAGAACTATGCCGCCAGCGGTCGTCTGCTTGGCTTCTTCACGCTCAACTACGACACGATCGTTCAAGGGAACCAATTTCATCGTGATCCGCTCTCTCCGATTCGAAAACCGAAATTCCAAACAAACCGAAGTCATTGCAACGAACACGTTAATCAAGACGTCGATTTGAAATCCTGATATAAAATGATGCAATTCCTGTGCCGGTCGAATAATTATAGGCACAACCTATTCTAATATAATTACTTACAGAATTTTTTATTCAAGTTAACAAATCAATTTCTGCCATTTTGGCAGATTTGCGTTAGCGATTCTCAACTCTTATCTGCGTATCGATATTTTATTTTTTGGATTCACTAGTTCTAAATCACTTGGCTTGCGGGCGGTTGATCTGATTGCCGAATCGCTGATGTCGCTTGCACGTTTTCTTGGCTGATAAGTCTCCATTTGAAATGACTTTCCCCCGCTTGTAACAGATTTTTCTGAATTTAAAAATGACGATTGATTTGGTAACACGCTGTCGGCGATCGCTTTAATTTGATTCGATTGACCTGTTTGGAGTGGACGATCAGCATTCGCGCCCAAATCGACTTTGACCTGATCATTCACTGCTGATTGTGCTTCAACGGCAATCTGCTTTAACGTTTCAATGGTTGCGTTCGAATTTGCAGCCGATTTTGTCTCTACTTTTATCTGGTCATACGTTTTAATCAGACCATCACGGCCCAACCCATTTTCGCGAACTATGTCAACCTGTTCCTCAGCTTTCTTTCTAGCAGAGCTTAGCAATTCTTCCAGCCAGGCAATCAGACCTTTAGTTCTCACAGTATTTACTGCATTTTTAACACGAGACTGAGCGATTTGCGAAAGATGGCCAACGGAATCTGATGGAGTTCCAATAGCAACATATTTACCGTCTTTGGCACGTGGCCATACATCACCGACCTGTTTTACACAAAGACCCAGAATGACGTAGCAAATCAGGGTGGAAAAGAGGCTTCCTGACCAGAATTTCAGCGCGGTGCCAAATGCCTTATTAACTTTCAGTCCCGGAAAGCTCTCTACGCTAAAATACTCATCACAAAGGAGATGAGACATATAACCAACCATTATGCCGGTGGCCATGTAAACACGCACCCAGTGGTTTTCATGTGGATAATTCAAATACATCACCGACCCCCAGATAAAGCAGGTTGGAATACTATGAAACATTCCTCGATGCACTGAAATCTTGCCCAGAAACCAACGCAGCCCACGCGACCAGAAAAAAGCCGAGAAAAGTGTGATCCAGACCCGAAATTCAAAAGCAATTGGTGGATTTACTCGCCCAGAGGCAGCCCAGAATAATAGGGCACTCAACACGGAAGTCATGCTGGTGATGTGCTTTATCTCCATGCCTGAGTCGCTGTCGAGGTCTGGCAGCATACCCCCAAGCATAGAAAGCAGAAGAGCTATTGAGCCATAAAGCCAATCGATGCCAATAAAAAACCATGTCATGGAGGCATAGCTTACCCCCAGTGTGCTCGAAAATTTCAAGTGTTGCCGAAAATTTCCCACAGTCCCCAGCCTCCTGCCGGGCCTGCCCAATCGGATTAAGCTCGGTAAAATCAGAAATCAACTGATCTTACCAAGCTGAAAGAATCATCGACCCAAGAGTCAGGCAACCTTCAACCAGCTACGAATTTCGCCAACATTTCCTGACCAGTTCTGTCCCAGTCGAATCTGCAAAAACGCAGAATAGAGCAAATCAAGCGTGTCGGTCATGTGCCGAATCTGCTCAATCCTTGCCAATATCGCTTCCCGGCCCTGACATCCTTCCAGCCGTGGCAACGCCGCACTACCCACAGCAAAAGCCTCTGCCTGTAAAGTCAGCTCATACTGCTGCTCGTGCCTGACCAAAATCAGCCCAGCCTTTCGTGGCAACTTGCCTGACTGCAAAGCTTTCATCGCCTCTGGCATACGAGCCGGACCAACATCATTAAGCTGATCTCGCCCCGTTTCGCCTTTCGGGCAGTCAAGCTGAAGCATGCGAGTCATCATCACAGTCACTTCGGTTCCATCAGCCAGAGCAATCGTATCGCCAGATGTTGCCAGACGATGCCAAAGCCAGATCAAAAATTCGTTGCCGAGAACATCTGGCAGCTGGCTTTCAGGATTCGCCCACGTAACGGTGCCTTCTTCGTGGCCTTCCACAAAAACGGTGAATTTCGACGGATCCTGTGTCGGCATTTTCAAACCAAATTTTGTTGCTAGTGCTTCTGCAAGTCCACCAGCAGTTATAAGATGGGTATCACCATCAAAAGTATCACGAAACAGAGGACCAACTCGATCAAGCATGTTAGCGGAAGTCGCTGAACAATAAAGTGTGTGGCTTGTGCGGTCCCATAACAGGGGGTTCATGGTCATCCGCTTATATCGGCCGTCCGCAGCTTCTGCCTGTGCTTTGGCCAGAGCCAATTCTTTGGCCTCTTCTTTCTGCTGCTTGGTCGGAAATCCGGATGGATTACAAGCCGCTAATGCTTTTAACTCAATCTCGGTATATGCTTTAAGAATATTTGACGGGATCTTGTCCACATCAAAACGCATGCCAATGTGCAGGGTATCGTCGAAAACGTTGTTCTCAAAACTGATTTCTGTGTCAAGCAGGTGCCGGCCACCGTTAAAGCCGACACTCACACCGTCCTGCGATTCTGCTATTCCATATTTCCCAATGGCATTGGCTTGCAGCTTGGCGATCGTGTCCATCCCGAGAGGCTCTTGAGACTGATGCTGAGCGGCAAAACGAACAAAACTGACGCGACCATTGAGGAAAGCCATATCCCACTCCTTCAGGATAGTTGCCCCAGAAATTCAATTCAAAGGGGCGATCCATGTTCAGATCACCTCATTATCATCGGCAATGTCACTGGATAATTCACTGGGAACCAATCTCGGGAATCTCATAACTGTTTATCTTGAAACGAATAGTTTAGTATTACGGATTTTAACGATAAATAATATTTTATCCATTTATCATGCTGAATTTTACTCCGCAGGTGAATGATTTTTTGGTATCTGGCGTATCACGGCATTAGCGTAATCTCTTAAACCGCTGAAGACTATGATATCGCGACTTTTGCCGTTGTCATTTCGCCCCAGCCAGACAATAGGAGGAAGACCTGTCGCTGCATCAGTCCAAGCAGTTGTTTTCTGGCCAGTGATAACTTGCCACCTGACAAGAGCTTCCGGATAGAATGTTATAACACGATGTACTGGACCACTTTGAGCCAATTGATTAAACCAGCTTTCCGCAATTGATACCGCAGGGGGCTTTGAGCCAATCTGCCCAAGCATATTCTCCGCAACATTTCTTGCCCCCCAGACAATGAAAATATCCGTTTGATTAATAAATAGATAAATCGGTCGATTCTGTACAAGCGAAATACCTCGGATACGAAGATCGGATTTGTCTGGGAGTGGCCGATGATTATTATTTTTGGGATCATCACCAATGGTACGGAAAAGCGGCATAACAAATTTCTCAACAAGAACTTGCGTTGCTCTTGCGTCGCGAGCATGCAGTGTGGCTACTACCGTTGGGGGGCTTTTCGCGTCATCGGGAGCGACAGCACCAACTGTCAAGCCAATCAGATTCGGATATAGGTCGGTTTCAGGGCTGATTCGAGCAAGCAATGCCGCCAGGTTGATACGGTCACGGGCATTGGCCACTTTTTCTCGACCCGGGATCGATCGCTCTATTTCAGTAATTATGGTAAACAGCTTATTCCAGAATGGTTTACCAGGATCAAGCCCGATGCTTGCCTGCGCTATCAACCGCCCTCTCAACCCGCGTTCCCACTGGCTCAGCCATGCCGGCAGAACCGGACTCACGGGATTGGCACGGAAAAAGTCGAGGCATTCGACTTGAACTGATTCACCCCAGGGGAAAGCCCTGATTTCGACTTCTTTGCCTGCAGCCATTCGCCTGATGGATTGTAAGACCAGCAATTCATTCATATTGCGAGCAATTGATGGAGGCCATTTGGCCGGATTGGCCACAAACCAGAGCCCGGCATCAATCGGAGGCTTTTCAGCAAGTATTATCAAATCCTCTCTAGACCTAATGGCATTTTCCAAATTTGTTTTTGAGGAGCCAAGATAAAGTTCGCGATTGGCCCTTGCCGCCGTAATACCTGATGATAGTTCTTCATAAGAATCTGACCTGCTTTGAGTTGCAACCTTATCGAGCTTCAAGGCTGTGATCAGGGCCTCAAATGTACCGTCGTCTTCGATGAGCCCCATTCGCCATTGAACTGTTTTGCTGGCAGGGTTCGAATAAAGCGAAAAAATTGACTTGTCTAGTTTTCCAAAGTATTTGGCAATCTGTGGGTTAAAGATAGAAATAGCGGCTTCGAATGTCTTGTTCCCACCATATGGCTGAAAGTTGTGAGATTTAGCTGACGCTACAGCCTCTGCCGGACTCTTAAAATCTGTTCCGCGAGTGAGTTCAATTACATTCGCCCAAACTTTTTCCAAATTGACCGGACGGAGCCAAACACTTGCTTGCGATCCTGATTGAGCCAAGTCTTGAGATCGAGATTTTGAAAACCCAGAAATACTTATGAAAAAAATGAAAAACAGATAAATTTGAATCGATTTTGAATACATCAAACCTATCTCAGAAATTGTCTTTTCGTGCAGTACATCAGCTTAAAGCGATTATGGAAAAGAATAGGCGAAATTTCCGGTTAGTTCAACGGATCACTGCAGCCGAATTCGGGCAACAGAATTTCGTGAACTCGGGTCTTGCAATCACAGGCCACTTTGTGACATCATGCACAAAGTCATTCATGACCAATTTGCTGGGTATCGGCAATGGTTTGAATCTGGCATTATATACCTATCTGCAAAGCAGATAGACACTTACCTCAGGGTTCTTGCGTCGAAACTGAATCATGGAACACTGGCAAGCCTGGCTTTATGTCGCTGCTGTTTTGCTACCTCTTGCGTCATTCACAGTTCAAATTCTGGGAATGCGTATCCTTGGTAACAAAAGCGCTTACGTTG
>JBILGL010000147.1:0-8688 GCA_044351075.1 Isosphaeraceae bacterium
GGCTCAAGCCTGAGGTTGGCCTTGGCTTCCCTGTGGATTCCACGGTTGCAGCAACTGGGTTTCGTAAGCTGCCTGGAACAGTGGGCGAGGCAAAGAATACAGAACAGATTAAGGATCGTGACCGGATTGTGGCAATTGCCGGTGCGAGTGGCGAATTTACCAAAATTAATCATGTTCGCGATCTGAATCTGGCGTTGAGTCGTCTGCGTAGTGAAGCGGTAAGGCTTCAGGTTGTTTCTGATGAAGACAAAGCCGCTACACCTCGGGAAGTAACGATTCCGCCTGCCAAATCAATGGGGTTAGGAGTTCTTTTTCAGATTGGCCCGATTGAGGCGGTCCAGCCTGGTTCTCCGGCAGCGAAAGCAGGGTTAACCAAGGGCGATGTGATTCTTTCTGTTGATGGTAAGCCAGTCGATCCGCTGACGTTGCCATACGTGGCTTTTGATTCAATCGGAAAAGAAATCAAGTTGGAAGTTGAAAACAATGCGGCAGTCAAACGCGAGGTGATAGTCACCCCCCGGGCAGAACCTTTGGAAAACGAAGAGCCCGTGATGAGCGATTACCAGAATGTGCCATCGCTTGGGCTCTGCTATTTTATTCAACCCAAGGTTGTGTCAGTTGAGCCGGGCAGTGCTGGCGCCAAGGCGGGAATCAGGAAAGAGCATTTTATCACCAGGGTTAAACTGGTTCTTCCTTCTGATGAAAAATCAGTTGAAAAAGGGTCTTTTATTGGCTCGGTAATGCAATCATTCAGAGGCAAATCAACCGATCAGGAAGATAATTCAAACACCTACCTTATTGCTTCTGAACCGAATTCCGGCCCGGATCCTACTTTTCCTGATCTTGAAAAGATCACTGTAATGCAACTGCAACGATTGTTGGATTACAGGCCAATTCAGGAGTTGGAATTTTCAATTGCTGTCGTTGAAAACAAATTGAAAGTCAAACCTGAACCTTCTGGTTCGCTCTTTTTGCAGGATAGAGGTTTGCTTCAGTACAGACAGGTGAAAGATCTGCCTCCTCAGCCTTATGGTGTTTGTCTGAGCCGTGCAGTGAAGGACATTCCCGACTCGATCCGGCAGGTGATCGGGACCATACGTTCGCTGATCTCTCAGCGTGTGAGCAAAAAGTTGCTGGGTGGCCCGGTGACGATCGCCACTACGGCCTATGCCACAGCCAGCGAGGGCTTGGGCACTTTCCTTAAGTTTCTGGGGATGTTGTCGATCAATCTGGCCGTGATGAATTTTCTACCGATTCCTCCACTGGATGGTGGGCAAATGTGTTTCCTGATCGGTGAGAAGATCAAGGGATCGCCCTTGCCTGAACGCGTTCAGGTCGGATTTACGATGCTTGGCCTTTCAGCGGTTTTGAGCCTGATGGTGGTTGTGCTTTATCAGGACTTCATGCGAATTTTCGGGCTGCTTTGACTCTGTCGCCTGCGACGAGCCATGCGGTTGTTTAATCTGAATCGAACAGATAAAGCAGGTGGCTGATGCCAGAGCGTGCGGCGTTTCCGGAAGAGTTGGATTGTCGCACGGGCATTACAGACTATCGCGGCTTTCGTTTGACGATACTTCGTGGGCAAGCTTTGCCGAGTGGCGCTTCGCGCACGCCACATGGCGTTAATTTTGCGGTAATCAGCCGCCACGCCACTGATGCATGGCTTTTGATTAATCTTTCGGCCAACAACCAAAAGCCGTTGACGCTGCGGCTTGACCCTGAGATGAATCGAACGGGTGATGTCTGGCATGTGCGTGTGGAAGGATTGCCCGAGACTTTTTTCTATGCATGGCGGATGGATGGCCCGCGAGATCTGCCACATCTGTTTGATCCCGATCGTCTGCTGATTGATCCGTTCGCCCGCATTCTGTCGGGCGGTCACAGCTGGGGTGAGCCGTCATCGAATCATCGCATGGGCACGGTGACTGACTATCGAATCCATCGCCATGAAGGCGATCGGAATCCATCAACTGAGCGGGCAGATACGATCATCTATGAGCTTCATGTTCGCGGCTTCTCTGTGCATCCTTCATCAAGTGTAAGTGAGCCAGGAACTTATGCCGGACTTGCAGAAAAGCTTTCTTATATCAAAGATTTGGGAGTGACGGCAATTGAGCTTTTGCCGGTGGATGAGTTTGACGAAAACGACTGCCCATTTGTGAACCCTTACGATGGTTTGAGGCTTCGCAATTTCTGGGGCTATAACAGTATCAGTTTTGCGGCGATCAAGGCGGGATATGCTTCGACACGTGACTTCGAATCACCGTGGCGAGAATTTTGTGATATGGTGCAGGCCTGTCATTTGAAGGGAATCGAAGTGATTCTCGATGTGGTTTATAACCATACGGGAGAAGGCGATTTTAGTGGTGAAACGCACAGTTTTAAAGGTTTAGATAACTGTCTTTACTATATGATCGACGAACAGAACCGGTATCGTAATTTCTCTGGCTGCGGAAATACGGTGAATTCAAATCACCCGATCGTTCGCGACCTTTTGTTGAAAATGCTGGAATTTCGGGTGGCGGAAGCGGGTATTGATGGCTACCGATTTGACCTTGCCAGCGTTTTGGGCCGAGACCGGCATGGCCGGGCCCTGGAAAATCCGCCACTGGTTGAGCGAATCTCTGAAAATGCTGTGCTTTCATCGACAAAGCTGATTGCAGAACCCTGGGATGCTGGTGGGCTTTATCAGGTTGGCACATTCCCGGGCGGAAAGCGATGGATGGCCTGGAATGGGCAATATCGCGACGATGTTCGCCGATTCTGGGCTGGGCATGAAGGCATGGTCTCGCCGCTGGCGACCCGGCTTTGTGGCAGCCCCGACCTATTTGCCAGCCAGGGGCCAACGTCATCTGTGAATTTTGTCACTTGTCATGATGGTTTTACGCTTGCCGATCTTGTCAGCTATAACGCCAAGCACAATGAGGCCAATGGCGAAGGTAATCGCGATGGCTCGGATGCGAACTGGTCGTGGAACTGCGGCCAGGAAGGCCCGACGGACGATCCATTAATCATTGCCCTCAGGCGTCGCCAGGCGCGAAATTTTCTCACAACACTCATGATCAGCCAGGGTGTGCCGATGCTTCTGGCCGGCGACGAATTCGGGCGCAGCCAGCAGGGTAATAACAATGCGTGGTGCCAAGACAATGAAACCAGTTGGGTGGATTGGTCATTGGCTGAAAAAAATGCCGATCTTGTTCGTTTCACTCGTGGTGTGATCAATTTACGAAAAGCTCTTCCTACGCTGAGAAGGAATTCCTTCCCCCGTGGAGATGGCCACCAGCCAGACATTCGCTGGTACGGTACTAATCCTTCTCATCCCGATTTTTCACCACAATCGCACGCGATTGCTTTTGCTCTCGACGGCCGTAATCACGATCGCTCTGGACCAGCCTGCTGCGATCTTTACACTGCTTTTAATGCCAGTTCGCATCCGCTGCGATTTACTATTCCTGCTTCACCTTCGGGAAGAGCCTGGCGATTGGTGGTGCAGACCTTTGCCGAACAACCCGTTGACTATTTTGAGCCCGAAACAGGTCCTGTCGTCATGGAAGGTTCGCAAATAGAACTTCCTGACTACTCGATGATCGTGCTGCTATCCGAAGAAAAATAAAGCCGTTTTCAATCATCCCGGCGGAGGAATCCAGGCCGACGAACCGTCTGGCCTTTGACCGCAATCTCCATCGCCGGCCAGCTTGAATGTCGTGAAACGGTGATAAACTCAAAACCGCCCGAATCCGTAACGATCGTGTCGCAAACTCTGGCAGAACCAACACTTACTTGCCAGGCCCAGGCAGAGTCTGAGAGAATGGTTGACATCGTGGGGGCCAGACTGATTGACGGTAGTTCGCTCACAGGACGTCCAGCGGAAGCAAGTGAGGATTCTCGCCCCCATTCGTCGGCAAAGCCATTTTTCTCTAGGATTCGCCGAACTTTCGGCGCAATTACCCCGACGCTTTCCTCAGGTCTGGTGAAGAAAGCACCGGTAGTTTGAGCCATCGCCGCCACATCAAAATCACGAACTTGCGAAATTTGAGGCATACCAAAAGCGACGCACCGCGAGAGTGAAACATCAAGACCATCGCGGCGGCCCGTTGCAGAGATCACGACCCAGTTACGCACTGCCTGGTTTTGTGGAGCCGCCGAGCGATAATGCCTCGCCCGCTCTTCAGCCAATACCTGGATATGAACCGGCTGGATACCCTCACGGATCATTCGATGGACGAGCTGCGAAGCAATATCCCGTTCTGTTTCGCCACGCTTGAATGTTGCGGCCGTGGTCTCAACACAGAGCGATAGCATACGCCCCAGCCGTCTCAGGGCCGTTCTTTCTGCGTCGGAGAGGGCCTGCGTTTCGCTGTGCAAAGCGGCTCGAAGGCTTGGACGATCGTCCAGACGCATATCCCACGCCACACTTTTGCCGACAACCAGATTTCCAAGAATCGACTGAGGGCCATCAGCCAAAGGAAATTCCTTGAGCAAAAAACCAAGTCCAAAAAGCTCTTCCTCAAAGAGTCGGGCCGATTGGGTCGGGTCGCAAATCATCATCCGATGCGTTGGTGAAAGATACGCGATGATCGGGTGCCGCCCAAGGTGCATGGCTGGAGAAAGATCAGCGCCTGCCGTGATCCAGGAGAGATGCTCCGGTCGGCTGAGAATCATGCCCTGAAGCTGATGTTCGGCAAGAATCTCGGCCATTTTTTTCTGGCGGCCGTCGATCACCAGCCGCCGGGCCAGCAATTCAGGGTCCTGGTGATCGCGTATCAGGTCGGCTGACGATTCCGGCTCCCGGCCTGTAAACTGCTCAGCCTGAATGGCGCTCAGCGTTCGTTCGGTGACCATCAGGCTCTGTGCATACTGACCCCAGAGTATTGTTGAGTCGCTGAATTCATATTCGGTGGTCACGTCAGTCAGTCCCGCAAGTTGCAGAATCGGAGGTGTCAAGCAGGTCGATTGCGAATCAGTATGACGAATTATCCTCTCTATTCTTTCATGAAAAACCGGGTCAGGCAAGTTTTGGCGACAATGTTGGAAAAAAGCAACTTTTTGAATTTATTTCATTCCAGTTCTTCCAAAACGATTGTCTTGTTGCTTAATTAATGCTGTTAGTAACGAATTCCCGAGCCAAAATTGACGAAGATCCCCCTGGCTGAATCATTGATTCCGCAACCGATCATCGTGCCTATTTCCCAGTTTTTGGTGATAAAGTAATGAAGGCCGGTATCGATAAAATTCAATGCAAAATTGGTTTTGAACGAGCTGGAGAAAAGTCCGAAATATTCAACCTGAGTGAACCATTTTTCATCAGCGTCCAATGGAATTTTCAGAACGGTCGAAGGTGACCATGAAAAATAGTCATCTCCCTGAAATCGTTCTGTCCCGAATTTCAGTGCCCCATCAAAATTCATGTGATTCGGCAGTTCCCAGCCGAAGGCATAGCCAAGCCCGATTTGCCCATGCTTTTCTTCTGAGCCGATAGGTAAGCGGCCAATAATCATAAAGGCACTGTCGGGAATTCGCTCTTTACCCGGAAGTTGTTCGGTCAATTGAAATTTAAATCCATAAAATGCCTGTTGCTGAGCATTTATACCGAATTTATTTACAACCTGGCTTTCCGGATTCTCTGAGCCCTTCTCGTTCTCAAAATTATAACCAAATCGAAATTCAATATCGTCTGTCAGACCATATCGCATCATGAGTTCCGGATAACTATATTTTGGGCCTTCTTTGGCAATGTTGATGTAAGAAAAGGACGCTTCGGCAATTGTCTGGCCAGTTGGCAAAGTTTGTCGGGAAAAAGTATAGCTGTTTCTATCCGTTTCGATCAGTTTTATTCGCTCTGCCTTGCTTAGAATTGCCTTTGTTTCCTCGCTTTCCTGCTTAATTTCCGGTTCAATGTTAATTAGCACATCAGGTGCTGTAATGACTTCCTGAGAAAATGTTGATTGTACAATTAATACATTTAAAAATAGTATTATTAAGACGTTTACTTTGAAACGCCTGAAGCAAGACCAAATATTCACAACAAGCTGGAAAACCATGACTTCTGTCATCTTTAAATTGATTGATCTGATTGACTTCATGATCTTCGGGATATTTCGTATAAAACTTTAGTTTTTTGATTTCGTCTGATGGTCTTGATGTCTTATTCGAGCAACAACAGCACATTCGCATTTGATCTTTTCACTTGAAACTGGTAGAACATCGGTCACCAAAGAAGACAGGAATATAAGATGTCAGCACCCGTATTTGAACTCTCCAAGCGTGCTTCGCGATTCGCTGAAAGTGTGATTCGCGGAATGACTGTTGAAGCTGCTCGATATGGCGCGATCAATCTGGCTCAGGGAATGCCAGATTTTTCAGCTCCCCTCGAGATCAAAAAAGCTGCCTGCCAGGCAATTCTCGATAACGTGAATCAGTATGCAATTACCTGTGGCGATAAGCTTTTGCGAGAGGCTATCGCCTTTAAATATCAATGGCATCAGGGTGTCAATATCGATCCTGAGACACAGATCACTGTGACCTGTGGCGCGACCGAGGCAATGATCGTTGCCTTGACGGCGATCATTAATCCCGGTGATGAGGTGATTTTGACACAGCCATTTTATGAAAATTACTGGCCTGATTGTGTTCTGACAGGTGCGACTCCGAAATTTATCACCATACGCCCGCCCCACTGGCGAATTGACATGCAGGAACTTGCTTCGGCATTTTCTGAACGTACCAAAGCCGTGATCCTTTGTAATCCTTCAAATCCGACCGGCACCGTGATGGATTCCGAAGAGCTGCAAACGGTCGCCCATCTCTGCCAGAAATATAATGCAATCGCTATAACTGATGAAATTTATGAACATATCCTGTATGACAATCGTCGGCACATATCAATGGCGGCCATCGATGGAATGGCTGACCGGTCGATCGTGATTTCCGGCATGTCAAAAACTTATGCCGTGACAGGATGGCGAGTTGGGACGATTGTTGCATCACCAGGGCTGACAAAAGTCATGAGACAGGTGCATGACTTTGTGACTATCGGCGCAGCGGCCCCGCTTCAAAGGGCTGGGGCCGTGGCATATCGCATGGACCCCAAATATTATGATAAGCTGGCAGCGGATTATCAGCAGCGGCGAGATTTTCTCTCTAACGCATTATTTCAGGCCGGTTTTCCGCATCATGTGCCTGAAGGTGCGTATTACATCATGGCTGATGTCAGTTCGCTTGGGTATGAAACAGACCGGGAAGCGGCCATGGCGCTGGTGCAGCAGGCCGGAGTGGCCGGCGTGCCGGGGTCGAGTTTCTTTCTGGATCAGAAGCCTGATAGCCAGTTTGTGCGATTCTGCTTCTGCAAAAAAGATGATACGTTGAAAAATGCAACTGATCGATTGCTTGAATTTGCTGCAAGCCGTAATAAGACTTGAACAGAACGAGAATTGATTCAAATGCCAGGGCTGGCCCTTTCGAATGAAAGTCAGGATATCAGAAAGATGGCCAGTTTCAGACGACATTTCCTCGCGTGTTTACTCTGCGGTATTTTCGGCAGTCTTATTGCATTTATTCCGCATCTGGCGATGAAAATACAATTTGGTTCATGGGAGTTTTATCATGATCAGGACGAAGTGCTTTACCGCATGATTGCCAAGCCGGCGATGGATGGCTCATGGAAAATGCGCGACGTCTTTGTGCAGGCTGATCGCAATGTGCCGACTAACTACAGCTGGATGCAATTTGTTCCTACCTCTCATCTGGCAACGACTTTTGGGTTTAACCCGATCAGCCTTGGGCAGTTCTGGCGGATATTTGGAGGATTTGGTGCAGGAGTTGCAATCTATCTGGTTTTTTCTTCATTTCAAATAGAAAAGAAAAAAGCGATTTTCTTTACTTCCAGCTGCACACTACTGGCTCTATCCGACGCGGGTTTTGCCGAGGGCAGGGTCTTGTTCGAGAATTTCAGGCTACTTTATTATTGGCTTGTAGAAGGCCGAACGGCTAAAGGAGAAGCCACTGCGTTTACGCTTTATCGAGTGATCACGCCGCTCTGGAATCTTCCGGTTTCGCTGCTGACTGCAGCGTGCCTCTCCCCTGCACTGCTTTGGGTAAGAAAATGGCCAGCCCTTTGGGGGGGGTTATTCACCGGCCTGACTGTTTCGCTTTATTTTTTTCAATGGACAGCGATTCTCTGCGGTGGCGGATTATGTCTGGGGCTTTATTTCATTTTTGATCAATGGAGAAAAACGGAATATCGAAATGCCACTTTAGTGGCCCTGATTGCATTATGTCTGGGCATTGCAATGGGATTACCACAAATACTGGCCAACGCTGATACGTTTTCGAGCCCTGAAATGAAACCGATATTAGATCGCGTCGGGCGTGGGCAGGTGATTCCACCGGGTCATCCTGCGCGCTGGAATAATCTATTTAATCGCTGGGCATGGATCAAAATCCCGATTGCTTTGACGATTGCATTTCGTTACAGGCATCGCGGGCTGGTTCTTTTCACCTCGATTGGTGCAATGGCCTACTTGCTTTCTATCAGTGCGATCATCACTGGACTTGAATTTGAAAACTGGCATTATCTTTACGTCATCAACCCCTATTTGGCGATTCCGATTTACGCTGGACTGGTCAGCTTTCTCATTGGCAGGCAAAAGCAGAAAATTGCATTAATCATAGTGTTCGTTATGGCAGCAA
>JBILGL010000148.1:0-8659 GCA_044351075.1 Isosphaeraceae bacterium
TTAAAAGCCGTTCCATCCGTTTTTGATAATGATTCAGAAAATCTCGAGTGATCATAAAATGTTCGGTTTCTTCGTATTTCACCTCCGAGACTCCCGATTCATCAAATAAAATAATCTTCGCCCTTGGATATGACAGCAGAATCGGCGAATGAGTGGCAATAATAAATTGCGACTGATCTTTCACCAGATGATCAATTGCCGCAAGAGCGGCCAACTGCCGATTGGGCGAAAGGGCCGCCTCCGGCTCGTCCAGCAAATACAATCCCCGGCCCCTGAATTTATCGGTCAATAGCGTCAAAAATGCCTCGCCATGCGACCGCTGGTGCAGCGAAATACCACCATAACCACCCAGATAGCCTGTCTGGTCCATGTAGGTCGCCAGATTAAAGAATGTCTCAGCCCGCAGAAAATAACCATCTGTAGGCTTCTGTAACTCTTTGTCAGCCCAATATATTTATGCAGTTTAGAGACAGAATCTGTCGTCTCAAGCCTGACATTCCTTGTGCCCCCCTCCGGGCTATAACCCAAGGCCAACGCGATCGCCTCCAGCACCGTTGATTTACCCGCCCCATTTTCTCCTACAAAAAAAGTAACATCCGGATGAAATGCAATTTTCTCCAGGTTCGCGACCGCCGGAATTGAAAACGGATAAGCCCCACGATCAATTTCATCCCCTTCTTTCAGGAAAATTCGCTGCAAATATGGCTTGGCTGAAATTGTCATGAGTTATCTCTTTTTTTGTTTTTCTTCTTGCTTCTGATAATTTTCCGAATTTTCAACGAAATCCGCCATCAGTTATTTTCAAATCTGAGCAAAATTATGGTAAAATTATTTGACCTGCCCAAAGGTTTTCAGTCAGGACGATCGCCATGCCCAGCAACACCATTCGCAAAATCCTCGCACTGCTCATCACAAATCTGCTCGGCCCCGGCCTTGTGCATGCCGCTGGCCCCGTTGATTTCGCTCGCGACGTCCGCCCCATCCTTGCCCGCCACTGCTTCAAATGTCATGGGCCCGACGATAACAAACGGGCCGCTGGCTTAAGGCTCGATACCGCCGCCGGCGCAGTCGCTGAAACCAAGTCTGGCAATCACGCCATTGTGCCGAAAAATCCGGAAGAAAGCGAACTCCTGGCTCGCATTTTTTCCGATGATCCTACGGAAGTCATGCCCCCGCCCGACACCAAAGACCCGCTGACCCCCGAAAAAAAGCAGATCCTGGCCGATTGGATCAAAAGCGGCGGCCAATATACTGATCACTGGTCGTTTGTCCCTCCCGTTAAAAAAGTCGCGGCCCCAGCCCCCGGAATTCCGGCCGATTGGCAGAAAAATCCAATCGATTCATTTGTCTTCGCAAAACTCAACTCAATTTCCCTCTCTCCCCAAACCCAGGCCGACAAAGAGACGCTCATTCGCCGCGTTTCGCTTGATCTGATCGGCATTCCGCCCACACCCGCCGAAGTTGATGCCTTTCTCGCCGACACCCGGCCCGACTCTTACGAACGTCTGGTCGATCGCCTGCTCGCCTCACCCCGCTATGGCGAACGCTGGGCCCGCAAATGGCTTGATCTGGCCCGCTATGCCGACACCAACGGCTACGAAAAAGACCGCTATCGTTCAATCTGGCCCTATCGCGACTGGGTCATTCGTGCCCTCAACAGCGATATGCCATTTGACAAGTTTACGATCAGTCAGATCGCTGGCGACATGCTTCCCGGCGCCACCGACGACGACCGCATCGCCACCGGTTTTCATCGTAACACTATGCTCAACGAAGAAGGCGGCATTGATCCACTCGAATTCCGGTTTTATGCCATGGTTGACCGTGTCGGCACCACCAGTACCGTCTGGATGGGCATGACGATGGCCTGTGCCCAGTGTCATAATCACAAATACGACCCAATCTCTCAGCCCGATTTCTACCGCCTCATGGCCGCGCTGAACAACGCCGAGGAACCGCCGGCTTTCAACCTCGAAACACCTGAGAATCGACTGACGGAGCACCGCATTGATACTCAGATCGCCGCAATCGTCGCAGGCCTTCGCGACCAGTTTCCACCAGAAAAGCCAACTGGCCCCGACGATCGACGAACCGAAAAGCAGCGGCGTGAATCAGCTCTGAAATACGCCTTTGACAAGTGGCTGAAAGAAGCATCGGCCGTCACGGCCGATTGGTCGATCGTCAAGCCGGCGAGCATGTCTGCGAATCTCGCCCGGCTTACTTTTGAGCCAGATGGCTCAATCTTCGCCGCTGGCGACGCCACAAAACACGATGAATATGTTCTGAATTTATCATCGTTACCGGCGGGCACCACAGCGCTTCGTCTGGAAGTGCTGCCCGATAAACGATTGCCGGCAAACGGACCGGGCCGCACGGATTATGAAGGCCCTCTGGGCGACTTTTTCCTGAGTGAATTTCAGCTTCGCGGAAGTGATGGCAAAGAGTTGCCCGAGCTGAAAATTGGGCAGGCGAGCGAAAGTTATGGCAAGTTGGGTATCGGTGGTGGCGATGCAAAAGCCGTGCTGGCTCTGGACGGCAACATGCAAACCGGCTGGAGCACACAGGGGCATCAGGGCAGGGCAGATCAGGCTGTTTTTGTGTTGGACAAGCCGCTGGAAAAAGCCACCGATTCACGACTGACGATGATTTTTGAGCGTCATTATTCTGCCCCGTTGGGCCGATTTCGTCTTTGGGCGACGACTTCAAAAGCTGGTCTGGCAGCCAGGCAGATCCCAACAGAAATCGATACACTGCTGGCCACCAGCCCTGAAAAACGAAGTTATCGAGACCTTCAGACACTTGAAGAATACTGGCTCAGGCATGTGGCTGCCGACCTGAAAAAAGAGCGGGAGCGGATCGCTGCTCTGGATGCCTCCCGCCCTAGGGCGGTCTCATCGCTTGTCATGCGTGAGCGGCCGGGCGATTTCCGCAGGCCGACGTTTGTCCATCGTCGCGGGGAATTTCTCCAGCCTACCACAGCCGTTTCTGCCGGTGCCCCTGAATTCCTTACCGCAAAAGCCCCGAAAGCTGGCGGGGAAATGGACAGACTGACGCTCGCCCGCTGGCTTGTTTCGCCTGATAATCCGCTGGCAGCCCGCGTCACGGTCAATCGTCAGTGGGCTGCTCTTTTCGGCCGGGGGCTGGTGCGCACACAGGAAGACTTCGGCTATCAGGGCGAATTGCCGACTAACCCCGAACTGCTGGACTGGCTTGCCGCCTCCTTCGTAGAGGATGATAAATGGAGCCTCAAAAAGCTTCACCGTCGAATGGTCACCAGCCAGGCCTATCGTCAGTCGTCAAAAGTCAGAGCTGATGCGATTGCCCGCGACCCTGACAATCGTTTTCTCTCACGCGGGCCACGTTTCCGCATGGATGGTGAAGTCGTTCGCGATTCTGCCCTTGCCGTGGCAGGGCTTCTGGCTAAAAAAATGGGCGGGGCGAGTGTTTATCCCGCACAGCCGTCGAGTGTCACAACAGAAGGTGCCTATGGCCGGATGCAGTGGACGACCAGCACTGGCGACGATCGCTATCGCCGCAGCCTCTACACATTTACCAAACGAACCGCTCCATTTGCCATGCTCAGCACGCTCGATGCCCCCAGCGGTGAAAGCTGCATCGTCAGGCGCGATGTTTCCAATTCGGCCCTCCAGTCCCTCACACTGCTTAATGACGTCACTTTCATGGAAGCCGCTCAGGCCATCGGCCGCGAGTTCTCCGCCCGGAATTCGCCCGATTCAATGAAACTGAATGCACTTTATCGTCGCCTTTTCAGCCGGAATCCGACCGCTGACGAATCAAAAATGCTCGCAGCTTTCCTATCCGCCCAAAGGGCGTTTTACGACAAAAATCCTGTGGAAGCGGCCGCTCTCATGGGCGAATCTGGTAGTAATCAGGCGATTCATTCGTCCGCCGCAGCGTGGACGGCCTTGACCCGAGCCTTGCTCAATACCGACGAATTCGTCGTTCATCGTTGATCTGGCAATTGTCAATCAGGAGAATCATCATGAATCCTTCACGAAATCAATTGCCGACAAATTCCAGCCAACTGCCCATGGACCGCAGCCGCCGCCATTTCTTTGGCGATTGTGGCGTTGGTCTTGGCAAAATCGCTCTGGCGGGGCTCCTGACCGACGGCCTCTGGGCTGCTCGCTCAAGTGTCAGGGCGGAGACTGCCTTGCCTGATCCGCTGGCCGTTCGCCCTCCGCATTTTCCCGGTCGGGCTAAGGCGGTGATCCATCTTTTTATGGCAGGCGCTCCCAGCCATCTTGATCTCTACGACTACAAACCGGCTCTCGTCAAACACGATGGCAAGCCGATCCCGCCCGAGGTCATTGGCGGCCAGCGATATGCCTTTATTCGCAGCGATGCCGCAGCCATGGCTCCCCGCTTCAAGTTCACAAAATACGGCCAGTCGGGCATGGAGATGGCCGAGGTGCTGCCGCATCTTGGTCGGGTGTCCGACGATATCTGTCTGATTCGTTCCGTCAAAACCGATCAGTTTAATCATGCCCCTGCACAAATCTTTTTCAACACAGGCTTTGGCCAGCCGGGCCGCCCCAGCATGGGTTCGTGGGTGGCTTATGGCCTTGGCTCTGTGTCGCGAGACCTCCCGGCTTTTGTCGTCATGAGCACAGGCGCCGGAATCAGCGGCGGCTCGGCCAACTGGTCTGCCGGCTTTCTGCCTACGGTTTACACCGGTACGAGACTTCGTAACTCCGGCGACCCGATTCTGAATGTCTCCAATCCCCCGGGCATCAGCCCTGGCGTTCAGGCCGATACAATCAATCTGGTGACAAACCTGAATCGTCAGTCTTACGAAAGTCTGGGAGACCCTGAAATCCAGACACGTATTTCGTCATACGAAATGGCATTCCGGCTACAATCATCGGCGCCGGAATTAATGAATTTAAAGTCGGAATCCAAAGAAACACTTGCTCTTTATGGGGCCGACCCGGATAAGCCCTCTTTCGCCCGGGCCTGCCTGCTGGCTCGCCGCATGGTTGAGCGGGGCGTGCGTTTCATTAACATTTACCACGAAGGCTGGGACGCCCATTCCGACCTCTCGGGCAACCACACCAACCAGTGCCGGGCAACCGATAAAGCCTCTGCCGCTTTGGTGGAAGACTTGAAACGTCGCGGCCTGCTGGATGAGACGCTTGTCATCTGGGGTGGCGAATTTGGTCGCACACCGATGGTCGAGACCAATCCGGCCCTGGGCCGAGCGCTGGGCCGGGATCACCACCCCCAGGCCTATTCCATGTGGATGGCCGGCGGAGGTGTGAAGGGCGGTTTTCAGTATGGCAAGACGGATGAGCTTGGCTTTAACATTGTAGAAAATCCGGTGCATGTGCACGATATTCAGGCCACGGTGTTGCATACACTAGGCCTCGATCACGAGCGTCTGACGTATGTCTATCAAGGCCGCCCATTCCGCCTGACCGACATCCATGGCAAAGTCGTCAGCGATATTCTGGCCTGATCTTTCGGATCATTTCTATTTTACATTTAGCTTGTGCAAAAAACAGCACCAGTTTAATGGATGACATGCGTAAAATAAGGTGAGCTGATTTTTGTAATTCGATATGAAATTTCAGGTTTGAGTCCTGCGAAATCGAAAGTCGCAAAACGCTGCACCCTCCATGATCGTCTTTGTGCGAGTCAATTCAATATCCGGATTAAATCCGCGGGCCAGCTCAAAATCACGCAGGCATGATAGCGTCGCACCCAGATCCTCCAGCCCCAGCTCGCGATACATCTCCGCATACCGGCAACGGGTCACGTTAAAATCAAGACGCTCCGGCCCCTGATCAAGTATCTCAATCTCCAGCGCACCGCCAGCCTTCCACCTGTCAAGTGTCAAGGCGAAGGCTTCAAGCCCCGTCTCGCCCAGCAGTTCCGCCAGATCCCTGCCCGACTCTCTCGCAAGTTTTTCAACAACCCCAGCCAGCACCTGCCGCGACTCTTCTTCGCCGAATCGCTCCATAAATGCCCGCACCAATGGGCCCACGATCGATGCCTCCACTCGCCGACGCTCAAGCAGCGTGAATTCCGGCCGAGGCTGTTTTTCCGCCAATCGTTCTTGATCAGAGTCCATCGTTTATGACACCTGCTGTTTGTGGGTTCTCCATTTAAATTATCGGCTTCAGGCACATTTTGCAACCAGAATTAAAATTACATTATATGACATGAATTGAAATTTGTTTTTTGAAAAAAAAGAGTCGGATTGATATTCAGATTGAAATTGAATTAATCAATGTTTTTATCTCGAAATAGAGATTTTTGGTCTTGTGAGGTTGCGTAATTTCCGGCAGATGTTACATTTCTGATGATGAAAAAGCAGGGCAGGGGCGATTCCCGAGAGTGCGGAGCCGATAGCAATGAGCCGGACGGGCAGACTGACGCGAAACACGGCGGAAACCAAAATCACGCTGGGGTTAAACCTTGACGGCACCGGCACGTCGCAGATCGCCACCGGGCTCGGTTTTCTTGATCACATGCTGACGCTTTTCGCACGCCATGCCCTTGTCGATCTTGATGTCAATTGCGATGGCGACCTTCATGTTGATGGCCACCACTCTGCCGAAGATATTGGCATTTGTCTGGGACAGGCCATGACAACTGCTTTGGGTGATAAAAAAGGCATTTATCGCTATGGCCACATGACTCTGCCAATGGATGAAACGCTGGTGCAGGTAGCCATTGATTTCTCTGGCCGGCCTTATTTCGTCTGGAATGTCGCCTTTCCAACCCCCAAAGTCGGTGATTTTGACACAGAGCTGGTCGAAGAATTCTGGCACGCTGTCTGTGTGCAGGCCCGCATGAATCTGCACGTGAATTTGCAATATGGTCGCAACAGCCATCATATCTCAGAAGCAATTTTCAAGGCCCTGGCCCGTGCCATGCGGCAGGCCTGGGCCATTGACCTGCGCGAGCCTGGCGTGCCTTCGACAAAAGGAACTCTTAGCCAATGACGGCAGAAAACATGGCGAATGACGGTGCAGCAGCTAATTCATCTCAAATACTGACGGATGACGTGCGTCAGGAAATTTCAAGTCAATCCAAAAGTACGGTTGCTGGCGGCAGGATGGCCGGAGCTGGCAATTTACTGCTGTTTCTGGTCGGTTTTGCACTTCTGGGCTGGGCGATTTATGCCAATCGGGTGCAGTTGGCACGTTGTTTTGCCGGCGAGATCAATTATGGCCGTATTGGGGCCGGATTTATTGTCTATGTGGCCGGTATGTCGATCGCATTTATTCGCTGGTTTTTTCTCGTCCGAATGCAGGGCATTCCTATCCCGCTGGCTGATTCACTACGACTGTCAGTAGTTGGTGGCCTGTTTAATCTTGTCATTCCGGGTGCTGTGGGCGGCGATCTGGTGAAAGCAGCCTATCTGGCCAGGATGGATATTCCTCGGGTTCGCGCCTTCTCAAGCATGGTGATTGATCGGCTGATTGGCCTGCTGGGTCTGTTTCTTCTGGCAAGTGTCGCTGGGCTGAGTGCCTGGGCGAACTCGCCGGCAGAAGTGCACAGAATTACGATTTTTGCATTGTTGGTAACGATAGGCGTCATCGCCTTCCTGGGCCTTGTTTTCAGCGGTTTTATCAGCGGCAAATCATCAAAATCGGCGGAATTGCGGGCAATGTCGGCCGCCTATCGCAGCCACCTGCCGGCAATTGCATTCTGGACGATTGCATCCATGATGATTCATGTCTGTAACACCTGGGCGTTTTATTCAGTGAGTCTCGGCATCCTGCCCGAAATGAAAATTAATTTGCCCACACATCTCCAAATCGTGCCGCTCGTCCTTTTCAGCACCGCTGTGCCTTTGCCATTGGGTGCAATTGGTCTTTCAGAAAACGTGAGCGACTTTCTTTTTAAGAATGTCGGACACCCTGACGGTGCAATCGCCATGATGGGCTTTCGGATTTTGCAATTCGGCTTTGGCCTCTGTGCCATACCCGTTTATCTGGCCAATCTTTCGTCAATGAAACGCCTGACCGAACAGAAATGGAATTGAATTGCAATTGCAACCAATAATTCCATTTTTCAGAAAGTCCGATTCATTACGATTCGTTGACTAAATGGCCGCCGACCATGGCATCAATCTTTGGATTTTTAACAGACAGGCGGAAGCCTTTTTTTCTGAGCCATTCCATGATGGAGTCGAGAATTTCGTAAAAGACTGGTGTCACGACAAGTGCCAGAATCAGCGAAAGGGCCTGTCCGCCGATAATCACCTTGGCCATGCTTGCCCGGCTGCCAGCGCCAGGGCCTTTACCAAAGGCGATCGGCAGCATGGCCGCAATGAGCATGACGGTTGTCATGAGAATGGGTCTGAGTCTGGTACGATTCGCCTGAAGCACCGCTTCTCGACGGCTCAGGCCCGATGCGCGGAGCTGATTGGCTGAATCGATCTGCAAAATGCCATTTTTCTTGACGATACCGATCAGCATAAAGAGCCCGAAAAGGCCATAGAGATCCATATTGGTTCGCCAAAGTACCATCGAGAGCATGCCGAACGGGATAGTAACAGGCAGGGCCATGAGGATGGAGACTGGCAGCGTCCAGCTTTCAAATTGTGCCGCCAGCACGAGATACATGAAGATCACAGAAATGGCGATCGCCTGCACCATGTAAAACAGCGTTTCTTTCATGGTGT
>JBILGL010000149.1:0-8652 GCA_044351075.1 Isosphaeraceae bacterium
AAAATCGCGACCTTCGACAAACCAAAGCTGAAGATGTTTCTGAAATCGAATCGTTCTGTAGGTGGGCGACTGACGGTCTGGCTGATCCAATATTGGCATCTGTTCACGAAAAAGGTCGATGCCGGTGCTGGGTTTGGGGAGTTTTGATCCGGCAAGATCAGCGTCGTTATATCGAAAGTCATGGTCATCTTTTGACCAGTAATTGCCCGTATTTGCGAAGAAGTCAATCATTCGTGGAAAACGGAATTGTTCATGCCATTTCTTTCGTAATTCCGGCAGGGTTCGGGCAGCCGTTGCAGCCGGGTAGTCATAATAAACAATATCTCCTGTACCAATAAAAAAATCAGGCTTGAGTTTGGCCATAGCGGCAAAAGCAGGGTAACCATGCATTTTGTCTTCCGCTGTTGCCGTGACTGGCCCACCCCCATTGGGTTTTCCAAAAAGAAAGGCATAGTAATTCATGCAGCTGCCCATGCAGAAGGAAACTGACCTGCTGCCGCCCGGAGTGATAAAACTTCGTGACGGACCAACGAGCAGATGTTCGGCATCTTTGCCATAAATCAAGCGGTAATAATATCTTGTGCCCTCTTTTAGTTCTTTGATTCGTGTTCTGATAATGTAATCGGATTCGGCAGAAGCCATCAGCCATTCGCTACGACGGGAGGCTTTGAAATCAGGCGACTCAGACCATTCAAAACAGGCAATTCCGGGCTTGCCCGGTATATCACCCTGATCATTTGTCGCTGGGCCTGGAATCGCTGTTAAACGTGACTGTAAAAGCGCTGAATTCTGTAAAACTTCACCTGCCAGCTCACCCTGCGCATGAAATAACTGGCCATCATCGGCAGATGAAACGCATGAAACGCTTAGCATAAGCCAGATGCCGAGAATGAAGCCAAAATGGCTATTGTGCAGAATTGCAATCAAGTAACGGAGATGCAATTGTTTTCTGCTGCATGAAAACAATCGCAACAGGGTGATCAGAGAAAAAGCCGGATTGGCTATCAGGCAATAGGTTTGTTCGACTATCGTCCGATGATAATGATCCGGCTTTTTTGAAGAAGAGAATTTCATTTCATCGTTTCTTTCTTCGCTGTGGCTGTAGATTTCTTTTTGGCCGAGGCTTTTTTGTTCGGAGCGGCGGTGTCAGGCCATGGGCGGGTCGGGTCCATTCGGGCGTAATCCTCAGCGGTGGGACCACCTCCAAATTGTTTCCAATACATTACAGCAAAAGGGTTTAGTTTAGGGCCAGTCACATTTTCATTTATCATTTCGGGCCGAACCGCTGACCACCACTCGTCAAAAGATTTTGCCAGCTGCCCAACAATTTCTGGATGTTTTTCAGCGACATCTGTCGTCTGTTCATAGTCGGCGGTCAGGTCATACAGTTTCCACATGGGCTCTTTAGCCCCCGCTTCCGTCACTAGCGACCATCGCTGGTTGCGGATCGCTGCCATTTTGTATTTATGTTCATCAGGATCAGCCTTTTTGGGCCATCTTCCAACATGCGTAATAATCAATCGATCAGACCAATTTGATGCAGGGTCATTCAAAAGTGGCACCAGCGACCGCCCCTTCACCTGAGTTTTTAACTCATCCGAAAGTTTGACTCCAGCCAGTTCGGCAAGTGTCGGGAAGAAGTCAATATGTGCCGTGAGTGTTGTTGATGGGCCGGGCTTGATTGTTCCGGGCCATCTCCAGAACGATGAAGCCCGGGTGCCGCCCAGCCACGCAGTGCCTTTGTTTCCCCTCATTCCTGCGCGATAAACGGTATGTCCGGCAGCCGTGCCGTTGTCGTTCATGAAAATGACAAGTGTATTACGATCAATGCCCCACTCGGCGAGTTTTTCGAGCAATTTTCCCACATTTTCATCGATATTATGAATCATGCCGTAAAAACTGGCCAGCTGTGGGTTTGGGGTTTGGTTTTGATAGATGGCAGAATCCTCTGGTCGAGCGATATAAGGCCCGTGTGGAGCATTCGACGGGATATAGGCAAAAAAAGGCTTGTCGGCCTTTCGCTGTGCGTCTATCCAATTGATGGCCTGACCGTAAAAAACGTCGGTGCAGTAGCCTTTTGTCTTCACAAATCGATCATTGTGCAGAATCACAGGATCAAAGTACTTGTTACCGGGGCTGTCGCCGCATGAACCGGGATAAACCTGGCCGATTCCACCAGCCCCATGAATAAACGTCTCATCGAAGCCACGTGCCCCGGGCTGATATTCCTTCTCATCACCCAAATGCCATTTGCCGAAAATCCCTGTCGTGTAACCTGACTTTTTGAGCACCTCTGCCACTGTGGTCGCCCGAAGCGTCAATCGTTCGCGTTCAAGAATGGTGTGTGTCACTCCATTGGCAAATTCATGACGGCCAGTCATCAGGGCGCTTCGTGTCGGAGAACAGGTTGGGCTGACATGAAAGTCCTCAAAATAGCGGCTCTCTGATCGCAATCTGTCCAAATTCGGCGTTTTCAGAATGGGGTTGCCATGGGCTGAAATATCGCCATAGCCTTGATCGTCTGTCAGTAGAAAAATAATGTTTGGCCGCTTTCCTTCCAGCGTTTCAGCAGCGATGCCATTCATTGCGTGGCAAAAAACAGTGAAAGCCAGACAAAGCAAAATTCGCATCTTAGTTCCTGTTTCCACAGAGAGATTATTGATCAGCCACTGGTTTGAATGTCTTTTTTGGGAGGATCCGTAAGCCGTGAGAGTCAGAGTGGACTCGGTATCAGATTACATCGCAGTGCTGGCTGAATCAACAATCGATTATCATTTCCTTTGTTGAGAAGCGTTTTTTCTCAATGACCCGTTCTAAATTCCGTTCATTCAGAAAACCGGATATTTCTTTCTCTTTGCTGCTTTTCGGCCGTACTTCCACGACAGCAGGATAACCCGAAGCGCCAGCATTCAAGTTGCGCATTTAGATGAATCTGTTTTCTTTGCGGCTCCAGAGGAGCCGGCTATGAATAGATATGGCCTCCGGCCATATAAACCACCTTTTTTTTATTGATTTTCATTAACAGATCAAATCGCATCGTATCTTAGGATTTCGGCAAAACGACAATTCAAAAAGCGCAACTTCAAAGATCGCCAGTGAGGGAGTTATTCTGAGCAATCTGTCTTGTTTCTTATCCCTCGCTGGCAATTCGGGTTAGCATTGTCCGCCTTATTATTAATAATGTAGATTATTAGGAAAATTCTACAAATATAATTTCAACTCCGAATTTCGCAATGAATTGAGTTTAAGCAGAGTGTTCGACTTGTTTCCGATTCAAATTGACAAGTGTAAAATATTATCGGCGGATTTGGCTGCCTGTTTTTTAAATATCATTATGGTGTATGAAGTATATCAGTTGGCTTTAAATGGATCAGATAATTGTTGAGTTTCTCAAACCAGATCAGCACCCAGAATTCATTCTCGACTTTGGTGGCAATTTTAGTGCCATTTTCGCCATTAAAATAAATGGAAACGGAAGGGCAGAAATAATCGTGCCAATTCACATTATGTAATGCGTTCATTCTTGTCGTTTGTGAATCTTGCGAGCGATCAATCCATTCACTTTAAGATTTAAATTTCAAATGCAAAGGTTTTTTATTTTTGGCAGATAATTGCATTTTAAGATTCCTTCATGAATAAATTTACTTGCCAGCAAAGCCCCGGCCTGTTTTAGTAGAGTGAAACAATCATACCTTTTCGGAGTGTGAAGTCGTCATGCGGCACCCTATGTTTATCTCAGCCATCATCGCAGGATTTGCGCTGGTTAAGACCGTTTCCGCGGCCGAGCCTGCCAAGCGGATTGATGCCAAAGATTATCCGTCGATTCAGGCTGCGGTTGATGCGCTTGGGCCGGGCGGCGGTATGGTGACGATTCCGCCCGGAACCTATGAAATCAGCGAGCCGATTCGGATTAAAACCGGCGAAACGAGGCTTGAAGGCTCAGGCGCGGCGACATTCATTCTCAATAAAAACACTGAGGGCAAGCCGGCACTGGTGATTGAGCCGCCGGATGTTGCCCAGAAGCCGAATGCCGAAATCTGGCGAGTGCAGGTGGGCAATCTGCGGATCAGCGGCAACCCGAAAAGCGGCGATGCCATTTATGCCCGCCGCGTGCAGGAGATTTTCATTCAGGGTGTTTCTGCCGACCACAATGGCGGCAACGGTATCAATCTTGACCGTTGCTATGAAGACCCGCGTATCAGCGATTGCCTGATGACTTACAACGGTCTGGCCGGGCTTCAGATCACCGAATGCCATGATATTGTGGTGAACGCCAACCAGTTTGAGGACAACCAGGATGCCCTCCGCTGCGTTGATTCGTTCAACCTCTGCTGCAATGGCAATAATATTGACGATCACAAGCGACACGGCATTGTGGTTGAAAACACATACGGCTCGGTGATCAGCGGCAATATGATCGAAGAATGTAACGGCACGGCGGTCATTCTTGATCGAGACTGCTATGGCATCGCCGTTTCAGCCAACGTGGTGGCGCATCATCTGGGCGGCGGTGTTGACCTCAGAGACGCCAACGGCTGCACCATCAGCGCCAACAGTTTTGTGCTCTGCCATGGTTTTGGCGTGAAGGCCTCGGCGGAAAGTACGCGAAACAGTATTTCAGGCAATGCCTTTGCCAATACCTATATCGGCGGCGGCAAGCTCAAGCGGCCCATTCTTGAACACGAAAACAAGATGCAAATTGATGCCGGAGCGGGCGTGGTGCTGGAAGGCTCAACCGATACGGCCATCAGTGGCAACACCTTCACCGGGCTTGATTACGAAGCAGTGCGGGCCACCGGCGGAGCGAAAAGACTTTTGATTACCTCGAACATCCTCACCGAATGTGGCCGACGCATTGATAAGGCAAAGCCCTGGATTTTTCTTGAAGACGCGGCTGGGTCAATTGTCAAAGATAATCTGGGCGGGAAGTGAAATCAGATCGGCTCAGGGTGTTTCCTGAGCGATCTTTTTCAGCACATCGGCCAGTCGATAGGCGGCCAGAGTCACTTGCTTTTCGGAAAGTTTGCGGGCGTCGGCGGCATAGCCGATCGGCAGGTCGCGAAAGCGTTTTTCGTTGATGGAAAGATTGCTGTAAACGGTCGTTTGACAATAGCCGGCACTTTCTCTGACCCAGTCATTGATACCGCCTGTTTTGGCCAGCTCTTTGGTGAATTTCTCGCGAGGAAGCTCACGCAGCAGTCGTTTGGCTTCACGGTCGAGCGAGGGCGGGTTCTCTTCCCGGCCCAGCACGCCGTCCCAATAGGCATGAAGGTTGTCCGGGCCGTTGTCGTTGGGGAATTCGATGTCGTTGCCGCCTTTGTCGCCATTGGGTGTGGCAGGGCAGAAGCGGGCGGTGGCATGCAGCGGCTGGTGAATGTCGGCCACCTGATGGATCACCCAGCTCAGGGCCACGGCCCGTTCCTGTGGCGTGTTTTTCCGTTCGTTAATCGTTTTCAGGTGGGCGATGTAAGTGTTCACCACATTTTCATCGCTGGCCCGGGGCGGTTCCAGCCGTGGCGGCTTATTGGCTTCATATACCAGACGATAGTTGATGTAGTGGGCACCCGGGCGGAAATAGCGGGAAAATTCGGTGTCGGGCCGGGCCAGATCCGGAAAAACCGAGGCATTCACAAACAAAGCCAGACGGGCATCCCGCGGGTTGAAGCGTGCATCACGCCACCAGGGCTTTTCGGCTGGATGCTGCCGCAAAATCTCGGCCAGTTTGTTGCGTGTCTTTTCGTCGAGCTGCTCAAACGCCATCCATGCCACCAGCCGATGCCCGCGGCCATTCCAGGCCAGTGCCGATCGGGGTGAAAGGCCAATGATCAACAATGTGAACAAAAGCAAAAAGGCGGTAGATTTCAACAATTTTACAAGTTTTTGCATGATAGAGGCCTGAATGATTGGTTGAGCAGAGTCGTTCGCTTGATTATACGTTTTTTTGAGGTCAGTTGCAGAGTTTGCCGTTGTCGATCTGCCAGATTTGCTGCCCTAAGAGTTCGATCTCTTCCGGGTCGTGCGTCACATAAACCAGGCAGGCATCGTTTTGGTGGACCCAGTCCACCAGCCGCCTGACGACACCCCGGCGCGATTCCCGGTCGATCGCACTCACGGGCTCATCGCACAGGAGCAGTCGGGGCTGGCACGCAAGAGCCCGCACCATGCCAACGCGCTGACGTTCACCGCCGGAAAGCTGCTGAACACGGCTTTTTAAGAGTGGCCTGACGCCAAACTGGTCAATCAACTGCTGAAATTCCGGCTCGGTAATGGCAGATTTCCCCCCCTGCCGCCGCAGGCCAAATTCGAGATTGGCGAGAACATCGAGATGAGGGAAAAGCAGATCGTCCTGAAAAACCATCCCAACAGATCGATCAGCCAGTGGTCTTTTTTTGCCATGTTCGTTTTGATCGAGCCGTGAGCCGTTGAGATAAATGGAAGACTTGGACTCTGTCCAGCCTGCGATGAGTTTCAAAATGGTGGTTTTGCCTGAACCTGATGGGCCGGTCAGCACGTTCAGACGGTGGGTCGTGGAGAGATCCAGACGGATCTGAAAGCGGCCGGGAATGGCGTCATCAAGATTCGCCTGCAATATCACTGGTGAAAGATCAGGTGAATGTGAGGGGTTTGACATCATGAAGGATCAGCCGGTTTTTCGTGACAGGCGGCCGGAAAGCCATAAAGCCAGCATGGCCATTGTGCTGAGCATGGCCACCAGCCAGCGAGCCTGGGCGGCATTGCCCAGCACGGTGGCGTCATAAAGGGCAAGAGCGGCGGTGCGTGTGCGGCCGGGGATATTACCGGCAACCATCAGCGTGGCACCAAAATCGCCGGCGGCCCGAACGAACGAGAGAAGCCCGCCGGCCACGAGCCCCGGCAGGGCCAGCGGCAGAGTGACTCGGCGAAAGACGCCCAGCTCGCTTGCGCCCAGCATTCGGGCCAGTTGTTCGAAATTCCGATCAACTGAAGTAATGGCGGCACGGGCGGCCAGAAAAAAGAGCGGGAAGCTGGTCACGGCGGCTGCCAGAACGGCCCCTGACCAATGAAAAACGAGCACCATGCCAAAGGTTGATTCAAGAAATTGCCCGATCAATGCCCTGCGGCCAATCAATTGCAGCAGAATGTAGCCGGTGACGGTAGGCGGAAGCACCAGCGGAAGGGTGAGCAGAGTAATCAAAAGCGTTCTGCCGGTAAAGGCTTTACGCACGGTCAGCCATGCCAGCGGCAGACCCGTAACGACGACGATCACTGTTGCCGCCAATGCCACCAGGAGCGAAAGCATCATGGCGTCAAGGTCGGCGGTGGTCATGGTGTGGCTCAGTGGTGAGAAAAAAGGCCCGATTTTCAGGCGAAGGCTTTCAGGGCATTGCGCATGGCAGTGGCGGTGGGGAGCCGGTCAGCGGGGTCGCGGGCGAGGCATTGCTGAATGAGCTCGCTGAGCTCTTCAGGCACATCGCCCCGGCGGTCGGCAAGCGGCACAATTTTATGATCCATCAGGAGTTGGATCATGTCAGGCGAGGAGTCGTCGGAGTCAAATACATAAGTGCCAGAGATCAGAAAATAGAGAGTGGCAGCCGTGGCGTAGAGGTCGGCCGAGGGCTTGACGGTTTTAAAGTCGATCATCTGTTCGGGCGGCATGAAGGGGATGGTGCCGCGCATTTCGCCGGAGAATGTGAGATTTGAAAGACCCATCGACTGGATATTCTTGGCGAGGCCGAAGTCGCTGATTTTGGCAATCAGTTTGCCGTCAGGCGTCTTGCCAATCAGGATATTTTCAGGCTTGATGTCGCGATGCACAATGCCAAGGCTATGGGCGAATTCAAGGCCCTTAAGCACCTGGCAAGCGATGCGGCAGGCCTGCTTCACGGGATAAACGCCACGATTGGCTTCGGCAAGCGTCTGCAGGTTAATGCCCGAGACATATTCCATGGCGAACCAGAGTCGGCCATCGTCGAAGCCGAGGTCAAGGCACTCCACCACATTCGGGTGGCGAATCTGGGCGATGACTTGCATCTCGCGCAGGAATCGGTCCATGGCGGTGCGGGTGGCGGCCGTTTCAGGGTCGATAATTTTGAGGGCAACATCCCGCCCGGTCACCCGATGCCTGGCCAGATAGACCATGCCCATTGAGCCACGGCCAATCAGCCTGATCGTTTCAAAATGTGGGGCCAGGTCGTCCATCATGTCGGCTGTCATCGTTTGCTGATGCTGGCGGCATCGGCGGCAGACACGCACCGTCAGGTTTTGTGATGGATCCATCCCCGGCAACGTCGGAGCGATAAACTCCATAGGGTCAGTGAATTCGGTTTTGCAGAGCGAGCATCGGCCCGTCCACGCAGGAGGCAATTCTGTGGCGGTTTCGCTGGCATTCAGGCTGGCGGCAGATGGCTGCTTGTATGCAGATGGCTGAGGCCGTGCGGAATCGGCCGGCGTGCTTCTTTCGCCCTTCAAAGGTTTGATGGTGAAGATGTTTCGCCCAGCCTGAATGATGTCGTTGGCATTAAGCTTCACCGGTACATTCGGCTCAACCGGCTGATCGTTCAGGTTTGTGCCGTTCGTGCTGCCCAGATCAACGAGATAGCAGGCGTGGTTTCTATATTCAAACCTGAGATGTTTGCGTGAAGCAGGCTGTCGTCGGGCAATGGCCAGTCGCAG
>JBILGL010000150.1:0-8620 GCA_044351075.1 Isosphaeraceae bacterium
GATCACAAATGAAACGGCCACGGCGATGATCGACCCCGGCGGAATTCCGACGAATAGCGCAAGTGCCATGCCGACAGCTTCTTCGAACATGGAGATCGAAAAGATTTTGAGCGAGATGGTACCGATGGTGCCAAAATCAAAAGTGAAGATGCGGGAACAGATCAAAATGACCAGCAAGCCCGCCGGAAATTGACCAACGGCCTGAATTAATGAGGCAATGATCAGGTTTTCCGCTCCCATTTCGCCCGCCAGCGAATAGCCCAGGCCACCGATCACAACCATCGCGAAAAGAATGATCTGAATCGGAACTTTATAGTGTGAGCTCGATTTCAACCACATTTGTTCATGCTCTCCCGATATTTTTTTGTTTGGAGGAAAGTGCCTGCATCAGCTTGGCCTGATATCTCACATTATCATCTAGCACAAGAAGATATAAGAAAAATGACGATAAATTCTCTCGTCCTTTTTTTCGCACTTGGAAAATTCGATACAGGCGGCGAGTGCCAATTGATTTGGCAAGGGTTGCTTAAATTATCGCAAGCCTTTATTTTCCATATTCTTAACGTATCGAATGTAGCCCTCTGAATCAAATTTTTTGCGGGTGCTTTCGTAGCTCATGAAGCGGACAGTTCCAAAGATCGCGCGCTCGCCCCAGGGGCGGTCGTGCTTGCCGCCGATGGCCCAGGCCACGCCGGTGTAGCCGTTGGCGTCGCGGCCATCCATCTCCCAGCGATCATTGAGCTTAAGGCAGACATTGAAGGCTGTTTCGGCGTCGGGCGACCATTCCAGAATCTTTTTTGCCCAATACATGCGCAGGTAGTTATGCATGCGGCCGGAGAGGACCATCTCTTTCTGCGACGCGTTCCAGAGGGGGTCGTGTGTCTGAGCGGCCTCAAGTTGTTCGAAATTATAGAGATAGGGCCGATGATCCGAGGCATGTTTGGCGAGTGTTTTGCGGGCCCAGTCGGGGCAGCCGGCGAGGGTGTCGTATTGCGGGTTTCTCAGGCAGTAATTAATGGCTACCTCTCGCCTTACGACAAATTCTTCGATGTAGGCATCGCGGCTTTCCGGGCAATTATCGCCGGCGGCCAGCACTGAGAGGACGACATGGGTTGGGTCAATGTGCCCAAAGTGAAGGTGGGCTGAGAGTTCGCTCGTCATGTAGGGGATTGGCTCGTTCCGCTCTGTGTTGTATTGGGCGAGCCTGTTTCGAATGAATCGATCGAGCCGGGCCTGGGCTTCAACAGAGCCGCCGCGATAATGCGGAAGTTCTGATGCACCTTGCACTTTGAGCCTGGCCATCAAGAGATTTTCATCGATTGTTTCACCGCCTGGAATTTCGGCTTCCGGCCAGGTGTGGCTTGCCTGCGGATTCGGCACAGGCTTGAGAAAAGGGGCGATTGCCTTATGAATTTTAGGCCTGATGGTGCGTGCCGCATATTCTTCCTTGGGAAATAGGCAGGTGGGCACAACCACATCAGCATCAACGAGATAGAGCGGAATTTTTAATTCTCTGGCAAGATTTTCGCGCCAGCTCTGGCCGATCTTGAGCGGGTTTTCGTCGGAGACGACCGCGACCGGGTTGGTTTCGGCAACGATCTGGCGAACGACATGGGGTGGCTCATCAAGCCGCACGACGAGCGGAATGCGGCGCTGCTTCAAGTCGGCTTCTGCGTCGATCAGGCCCTGCACCAGAAAGCGAAAGTGGCGTCGCTCTGCCGCCGGGAATTGATCATAGAGCCCAAAGACTGCGAGCACAGGGACTTTGAATTCATTGGCCAGTTCAATGGCGTGGTTCAGAGCAGCATTGTCTCGGCCTCTCTGGGCCCTCTGCATCCAATAGATAACACATTGACCCTGCATGTTTTCCGTATGCTGATTGGCTTTGCGGATACGGATGCTGATGGGGTCGGAGTCGGGCATGGTTGGGCCTGGCCGGTATGGAAGGAACTGGATGGGTAATGAGCAAGAGCTTAACAAAATTTTGACCAATGGATGAAAATTGGCACATTTTTCGCACAATTAAAATGAGGCAAGTCATAAATTCATGAAATCTTCATGAAAATGAACTTCACGAGTTACTACAATGTCTTTGATGGAATGATCATATAAAGCGTTCTGACGTATGTTGTCATGGAATGGCGGCTGACAGGACGAAATTTCCGGAGTGGATCCGACGATGCATTTTTCTGGACGAGCGAAGCGGGCCTTTACGCTCATTGAGCTTCTTGTTGTCATCGCAATTATCGCTGTTCTTATCTCGCTGTTGCTGCCGGCTGTACAGTCGGCACGCGAGGCGGCCAGGCGTAGCCAATGTGTTAACAATCTCAAGCAGATTGGTCTGGCTATGCACAACTATCATTCAACCCATGGTGTGTTCCCGCCGGGCCGCATGTCGCCAGACGTGATCATCGGCGGTATTGCTCGACTCACAATCACCAGCTACGGCACCGGTAATGTTCCGAATGCTGCTGGCAATTGGACGGGCTATTATTCGCCCCACTGCCACATCCTAAACTTTATGGAACAAACGGCTGCCTACAACGCCATGAACTTTTCCGGCGTAAATCTGGGTCAGCTTCAGAATGCGACTGGCGCCATTGTTTCACCGAACTACACCACCTTCACACTTACGTCCAATTCTTTCATCTGCCCTTCCGACCCGAACGGTGGCGGCGGCCCTGGCGGTGAGAATAATTATCGTGCAAACTTTGGTGGCAGCACGATTTATGCTGGTGGCGGCTTGCGTGGTGATAACAATAAGCGATCTGGCACGGACAATGGCGTTTTCACCTATGGTCCTGGCATTGGTATCGCTGAAATTACTGATGGAACGAGCAACACGGTGATGTTTGCCGAGCGGACCAAGGGCACGGGCAATGCAACGGCCCCTGGGCCAAGCGACAGCGTGATTGCACCGTCTTTCACCGTTACATTTAATCCGTTGGCTGATGCCGATGGTCTGATGTCAGTCTGCAATCGGTCATTTGCGGCCAGCCAATATTTTGTGCAGCATGGTCGATACACAGCCAGCCCGGGCTTTGGTCTTCAGTTCTCTGACGGCTGGGGCTATGCCTGGTATATTGCTTCGCTGTATAACCACGCCGCTCCGCCGAACTGGAAGGGTGTGGACTGTGGTGTCGGCTCGAGCCTGGTTGATGTGCCAAGCGAGCATGCCATTATCTCGGCCCGAAGCACCCATCCCGGTGGCGTTAATAGCCTGCTGGCGGATGGTTCAGTGAAGTTCATGAAAGATTCTGTCGCCTTGAATATCTGGCGTGGTCTTGGCACTCGCGCTGGTGGCGAAGTGATCAGTGCCGACGCTTATTGATTTGGCGTTTGCTTCTGCTTTCAGGGTCCGGGGCAGTGTTTCCCGGGCCCTTTTTCCATTACATGCCCGGGGTTGATCTATGTTGTCTCTGATTCGATACAGCTTGATTTCTGCAGCTTTTTTGTTTGGCTTGGTGGGCTGCGGCGGCGAGAATGCAGTGGAGGTGCGTCAGGAAGTGGCTGAGTCAAAACCCGGCATTAATGGCGGGATTGCCTTTCCGTTGCCTGAAAAAAAGGGCTATGCCGAAGTGGTGATCGAACGTGGCAAGCCGGGGCAGCCTGTGACTCTTGCAGTCTATCTGCTGGATGATTCGGCCCGGGCAGCATCGACTTCAAATATCACGGCAAGCTCTGCGAAGCTGATGATTCCGGGCGAGGAATCGGCGAAAAGCGTGACGCTGGCAGCCAGGGATTCGGCTTCCAAAAAAGCTGTTGGCAAGCGTTTTGCGAGTGCACCCGGAGCTTATGACTTTGACGAACTCAAGGGCGAGATCATCATGAGTGTCGATGGTAAAGAAGTCAGTGTGCCTTTTGCTTTTCGCTGATTTTCTGGGGGGACTCTGGTCTGCGCCTGACGACTGAACTCAGCCATACGAATGACCAACTCCTCCCATTGTTATGGCTTAGGGATTGTCAGGCTTTGTAACAATGTCCTTTTTTTTGGACAATTGATTTGAATTTCCTCAAGGTTTGACTTATTTTAATTTCAGACGTACAAGATACAGAAAAAAAACGACTTCGTTTGTTCGGGAAACCTGATGGTCCTGAGAACAGTTATCTTACCAGGCGTTGATCCAACTGAAATTCTCCGCCGCAACATGAATTTGTCGCTCCTGATGGCGGCTTGCCCGCTCTTTCTCTTTATCACCAGCGAGTCCCTCTCAGGCAGCTTTTCAGGTTTCACCAATAAGGGGCCCAATCTACTTGAGTCGATCGTATTAGGCTTTGCGTTGATTTGTTATCTGGTTGGATTTCCGGTTGGCTTTGTGATCCAGACACGCGGTGTTTATGAGATTTCTGACTACCTTGTGCGAAATCGCCAGATTCTGGAGCGACAGTTAATGGGCGCATTGGCCCGGGTTTTTCGGGTCAGCCAGATTTTTTCCATGTCGTTCCTGCTGACGGGCACATCCATCGGCCTGATTGATCTGAGCGTCAATCGCTCTCAGGCCGGTCTGATAATCTATCTGATTGGGCAGGCGGCGATGATTTACGCCATCCCCTGGCCGGCTCGCTGCGAAATGTGGCTGGAAGTCAAGCGGCGTCAGGTCCTGTCCTGAGTTAGCCCACGGCTGAAGTTTTCTCAGGGCTTTGCTGGTTCCAGTGCTGAGCCTTGACCGAACCATTTACCAAAATTTATATTAGAGCTACACGTTGAAGGAATCTGCTGAACGGCTGCCGGGATCGATGGCAGACCCCCTGCCGGCAAATTCATTCCCTTCACATTCATTCAGGAATAAACCTATGTTGCGCTGGTTTCTCATAGCAATTCTGGCCGCTGGCCTGACCATGGCGGTGATCATTGCGCCTTCGCTCATATCCAAGCCTGCCAACACGGCATCGGATGACCTGAAATTCCCGACCAAAACACCCGAACTTTCAGGCCCTGCACCCAAAGCGGCTGTTGACCATCCACCGACACATCAATTTGACGCCATGCCCCAAAATGCCGAGGGTGAGCACGCCTGGAAAATCACCAATGCCGGCCAGACCGATCTTGAGCTGACCAAGGGGCCATCGACCTGTTCATGTACCATCGCGAATTTTACGAACGACGAATCAAAATTTGTGCTCAAGCCTGGCGAATCAACCGAAATCAAGCTGAAATGGGAAACCCGCCTGAATAACGGTGAATTCAAGAAGTCGGCAAGCATCCTGACCAATGACCCGCTCTCGCCATCGATCGACTTCGTTGTGCAGGGGCTGGTTCGCCCGGCGGTGATGGTTCGGCCCATGGAGCAGGTCGTTAATTTTGGCAATGTTTCGAACGAAAAGCCCAATGAGCAGCTTGTTCACACCTTCAGCACCGACATGCCAAATTTCAAGATCACCAGCGTGACCAACTCTCGCCCGGAATTCATTGAAACGACGCTCGAGCCATTCGAGAAGGATAACGTTCCCGGCCTTAAGGAGACGGAAAAGGTCAAGGGCTTTATTGTGACTGTGCGGCTCAAAAAAGGGATGCCCGTTGGTCTTTTCAGCGAAGAGATGGTCATCAAGACCGACCACCCGAAGCAGGGCGACATTAAAGTGGCCCTCTCAGGCAAAATGTCAGGCCCCATCTCATCCTTTCCTGAAATTCTGCGACTGAGCCAGATCTCTTCGGAAAAAGGGGCCAATGCCCAGACAATGCTGATCGTTCGAGACAAACGTCCGACAAAGTTTGAGGTTGTCCGTAAGCCGGATCTTGTTAAAGTGGAGATCAAGCCGGCCGATGAAAAATCGGCTGGTGATGCCGCTGGCCGCTACCTGATGACGGTCACCATCCCCGCCGGAACAAAGCCTGGCACGATTGAGGGGGATGTTTTGATCAAGACGGACCACCCGATGGCAAGCGAAGTGAAAGTGCCCGTGACGGGTGTGATTCTCGGCTCGAAATAATCGAGCCGGGCCGTGCGAATGAGGGTTTATCGCCGGCCATCCCCATATGAATTGCAGGGATCGCTTATGTCTTTTTTCAGCAGGCCTTGGTTAAAACTTGTCGTCTTCTGTCTGTTGTCCGGGTTTGCCGGCTGTTCAGGCAACAGCGAAAAATCAGCCGCCCGGCCGGTTAGCCCGGCCGCCGGCACGACGGAAAAAAATGCGGCCGCCAGCCCGACTGCCGAAGCATCAAAAACCGAAAAGCCGGCTGATCCAAAAGTTGTTGACTGGCAGAATCCGCTGGCCGTTCTTCTGGTCTCCGGCGAGCAGAATGGCTACCTTGAGCCCTGCGGCTGCACATCCGGTCAGCTTGGCGGCCTGAAGCGGCGATACGATCTTTGCGAGAAGCTCAAAGGCTATGGCTGGCCCGTGGTGCCTGTCGATCTTGGCAGCCTGATCAAAGACCCTGCCGCATCGCTGGGTGGTGTGGAGCAAACCAAAATCAAATTCACCGTGGCCCTTCGTGCCCTGAAGATGATGAATTATCAGGCGATTTCGCTGGCGGCTAACGACATGAAGCTCGGCGTTCTGGAAGTGCTGGGGCAATACCTCAACCTGACCGACGGCCCGAAAATACTGGCTGCCAATGTCAAGCCTGCCTCCGGCTTCGAACAGACGATCACCGCCTCTCACATCGCCACCGCCGGCACGAAGAAAATCGGAATGACGTCTGTCATTGATCCTAAAACGCTGGAAACGATCAACGACCCGACCATTAAAGACCTGCTGCCGACATCCGACCCCGCCACAGCCTTGAAGCCAGTGGCCGAATCGCTGGCCAAGTCGAGTGATTTTCAGGTGCTGCTGGTTCAGGGCCCGCCCGATATGGCCAAAAAGCTGGCCGCGGAATTTCCGATTTTTGATGTCGTTGTCGCCACCAGCATCTACGAAGACCCCACCAACGATGCCGATAAAGTCAACGATGGCAAGACCTTAATCGTAAATGTCGGGCGGAAGGGCAAATACAATGGTCTGGTTGGCTTTTTTGCGGATGCTGCCGAGCCGGTGAAGTATCAGCGAGTGACTCTCGGCTCGAAATTTGACGGCCCCAATGCCGGCGAGCCGATTCGAAAGCTCATCGACGAAGATTTTCAGGCGGAGCTGAAGGCCGGTAAGGTGGTTGAGAATTTTCCTCGCCGCTCTCCCATCAGCGCTGTGCCTGGTGCGACATACGTTGGTGCCGGCACCTGCAAGTCATGCCATCCGAATACTTACACCAAATGGCTGACGACCAAGCATGCCCATGCGTATGAGCCGCTGAAAAACCCAAAGCGGAACCGTGAATACGACGCTGAATGTATCTCGTGCCACACAACGGGCTTTGAGTATGACTCCGGCTGGGTCTCCGTCGAGACAACGCCCTACCTTCAGGGTAATCAGTGCGAAAATTGCCACGGGCCCGGCTCGTTTCATGTGGGCGACCCTGATAACCAGAAATTCCGGACGGCCATTGCACTCAAGGCCGAACTGGCTGATAAAAATATGCTTTGCATTAAGTGCCACGATGCCGACAACTCGCCGAAATTCAACTTCGGCACGTTCTGGCCACAGGTAATGCACAAGGGGCTTGATAAATACGATAATACTAAAGTGCACAAGGGTTTAAACGGTGATGAGATCGCCCGGCTCAAAAAAGCCCTGCTGGCCGATCAGCAATCGCAAGATCCGAGTGTGAAAAAAGCGAATTATTGACTGTAATCAGAGGATCGAAATCGCATGAGCGACGCGGCAACAGGACGTTTCAGCCAGATGGTGGCCAAATATCGGGCAGATCATCAGCACCCGGTCAATCATTTCCTGCACGTTTTCGTCGGCTGGCCGATGGTGGCGGCTGCCATCTTTTTGCTGCCGTTTCGCCCGCTCTACTCGGTTGGTCTGGTGATTGGTGCCTACGCCTTCATGTTCTCCGGGCACTTTCTTTTTGAGAAGAACATCCCCACAATATTGAAGCATCCTTCAACGCCTTTCGTCATTGCCTGGGCGGTGATCAAAGGTATTGGCCGTGGCGGCGTTCGTCAGGTCATCGGCTCGATCGAGAAAAAAGACTGACTTTTCTTCGATCTTTCATCACTCTCTCAAACTTCATCACCCTTTCAGCCAAATCAGACAAATGCCCGACCCAAATCCGCTGGAATCGATCAAATACGAAGACTTCGCCAAGATTGACCTTCGCGTTGCCAAAGTGCTTGAAGCACGCCCGCACCCGAATGCCGATAAACTCATGCTTTTGCAGATTCAGGTGGGCGATGTTGAAAAACAGATCGTCGCCGGTATTCGTGCCCACTACACGCCAGAGCAGCTCGTTGGCCGCCGTATTATCATTGTCAACAATCTTGAGCCGGCCATGCTTCGCGGCGAAACCTCAAACGGCATGCTGCTGGCCGCCAGCTCGGGCGATAAGGTCGTTCTGCTTCAGCCCGACGACCCTGAAGCCATTCCCGGCAGTCGGGTGAAGTGATTTTCCGGTCGTTCGTAACGCAATAATAAACGCACCCCAGCCGGAATTATTGACCATGGCTTTCAGCACGATTAACTATTTCAGCAAATCGCTGAAAAAAGCCTCGAGTTTCAACATCGTCTTTCCTGAAGACGACTCGATTCCCCGCCCATGGTCGGTCTTTTACCTGCTTCATGGTTTGTCGGATGATCA
>JBILGL010000208.1:0-7257 GCA_044351075.1 Isosphaeraceae bacterium
CGCTGCGAAAAAGCCGGTCCTGCCAATTGTTCCAATGCCGAATAATACAACACCCTTGACTGGAGCCCTGGCTAATCCGCTTAACGTCAGCATCAATGGCCAGACGGTAAATGTCGGTGTACAGACGGGCCGAATCAATATTGATTCACTACAGGTTGGTTCACGCTGGAAATCAGTGCAAATCTGGACGGCAGAAGCGATCAATCGCCGCTCAACCGCCGCTGATGGCGCCGTTGCCCCCACTGGGCTGACGCAGAAAATTGAGCAGAATATCGCCAAACCGGCTGCCATTAGAGGCCGAGCGATGGCCATTACTCGTAAAACCATTCCCGGAGCCAACTTCGGCCCGAAGAATCGGCGTATGTAAGCCTGATCTTATCTGCCAAAAAATTCAAACGTCAGGGTATCCGTTGTGGATGCCCTTTTTCTTACTTTGCATAAGGAACATTCTGGGATTTATTTTCAAAAATTTGGTTTTCGTTTTTCTGGCCAACGGCATGATCTATGCTAGCCCAGGGCAACGGCATTTGACGGTTCCGGTGGTGATTTTGGTGTTGGGCTCACAATCAACAAATGATGTTTTGCATGACTTTCGCGATAACCACGAACGGCTTCGACAATCTTCTGAATCACGGTAATATGCAGGGATTAAGGGCCGTTATATTCTTAGTTGTGTAAAAAGGGGGGGTAGTCAAGCCCGCATTGCTCTGTGCTGAGCCAGTCCTCTGTTTTTCTGGCTTAAGCTGGGTAATAACGCTTCATCTCTTTGATATTTCGGCCGGCTTTTTATAATATAATTGCATAACCACACAGAGCTTTCTCCTAATCGATTCCCTCCTGAAAAGCCAGAAGAGACAAAACCCATGAGCGACGGCGGCAGACCCACAGCGATTATTACCGGGGCAGGCACAGGCATTGGCCAGGCCACGGCTAAGGCTCTGGCAAGCGATGGCTTTGCCGTAGCCCTGCTGGGACGGCGATCTGATGTGCTTGAAGTTACCGCCGCTGAGATAATTTCTGATGGCGGCCACGCAATTGTTGTGCCTTGCGACGTTGCTTGCCGAGACTCAGTCGCCGAAGCCATGAAAGTGCTTGAATCTGAGTTCAGCCGCTTCGATGTGCTCGTCTGCAATGCCGGTACAAACCTTCCCCGCCGACTGCTTTCTGAACTTTCGCCAGAAGACTGGGACACACTGATTAATGTCAACCTGACCGGCGCATTTAACATTGTTCGCGTCGTTTTGCCCCACATGCGTAAGGCAAAACACGGCACCGTTGTGCAAATCTGCTCCATCTCGGGGCTGCGGGCCAGTACGCTGGGCGGCATTGGCTATTCGGCGGCCAAGTTTGGCCAGTCTGCATTTGGAATCTGCCTGGGCCGAGAGGAACGGGAAAACGGAATTCGCTCTACGGTTATCTACCCTGGAGAAGTCAATACGCCAATCCTCGAAAAGCGTCCCCAGCCCGTGCCTGACTTCCGAAGGCCGCTGATCCTCCAGCCAGAGGATGTCGCCGCTGCGGTTCGATTTGTCGTTGCCCTGCCCGACCGGGCCAATGTGCTTGAATTGCTAATCAAGCCAACCGTTGACGACTACGCCTGATTCTTTCTGGCGGATCTCGCTCCTCCGAGGCCCGAATTTCTCTCGGGCCTTCCCTTGGGCTTCAGCCCCATGCCCATGTGGAGCATGGCCCTTCGGAAATTCTTATTCGTCTGCACCAGATCGGCAGGTGTGCCCTCCAGCACCTTTCGGTTCCCTATAATAATGACATGGTCAGCCGCCAGAACCGACGCTGCATGGCGTGTAAAAATCACCAGCGTGCGTTGACGAGCCAGCCGCCGATACGAGTCACGCAGCAGTTCACGAATGCCTCGGCTCATCGATTGTGCCGGCTCTTCCACCAACAATACCGAAGGATCGTTCCAGCGACCTCGCGCCAGAGCTATCAGAAATTGATCATAGACAGGTAATTCAAAGGGATTATCTGCATTGATCATTGTTTGATAGCCATTTGGGAGCTTGGAGATAATCCGGTGCGCATGCACATCACGCGCCGCCGCAATGGCACTCATCAAATCGCCTGAAGGGTCATTAAGTGTAATATTTTCCAGCACTGGTCCGTTATTCAGGTAGGAATCAGAGCGAATCGATCCGATCTGCAGCCTTGTTGATGCTATGGAATATTGCCGCAAGTCAAGGCCATCAAGCTGGATTTCGCCTGCAAATGGATCTTCCCATCGGCCCAGATAGTGCATCAGCTTGCGCCTTAGCTTCACATCAGGGCAAACGATCGCAGTGACTTTATGCGCAGGAATTTCGAAGCTGAATTTACGTACTGAACGAGGGTCATCCGGCGAAACGCCCATCGGCAGGCCCTTCGCATTTATATATTGGCCGCATGGCCGCATGGTCGTGGCGTCGGTCACATCCCAGATTCGCACACTTTCATGCAGGGCCTGATGAATCGGGTCAAGCCACTGCTCCTCACTGCCAGCCGACCGCCGGCCATATTCGGCAATCGATCGCAGGATCATCCCGCCCGTTACAATACTCAATATCGCCAGCAGACTGGGCGCACCCATGGGCTGCCCAATACTGGTCAGGGCAATTGTCGCCACTACCAAACAAATCAGACTTAGTCTTGCCAAACGCATGTTAGCGTGGCGATAAGCACGTTTTTCACTGATTAATCGATCCCGCTCTTCCCAAATGTTTATCCATTCGTCGCTTGGCCGCCCTTTGCCTTGGGGCGAGCCGATCACCCGGGCCTGGTGCGATTCCCGCAACTCCTCGCGGAAGGCATCGGAAATCGCCCTTTCAGCCTCTGTTTCCCGGGCTTCATCGGCTTTGTTGTGTCGGGAATGATAAATCTTCAATAGATTGATCAACACAGCGCCGGCGGCAATCATCGCAGCCCAGTCCACCCGCACCATCGCCAGAAGACAGATTAGTAAAATGTTGCGAAGCAGCACCAGCCGCCGATGCCGGAAATTCCCGGCCACTACCTGCCCATAGCGAATGGCCGCTGTTTCGATCAACGCCATCGTCGTCGGCATGGCATTTGGTGTGATCAGTTGCCCGCTCGTCCGATGCGTTTCACGGAATAGCCGCGTCCGCAAATCTGTCGCGATCATCAATTCCGACTGACGCGTCAGTCGGTCTGCAACCTGTGTCAATAGAATGGCTAAGAGTAGGCTGAAAGCCAGCCCGGCTACCATTAAAATAACCGTTGGTCCAACATAGTCCGATCGCTCGCCCAGAGGCAACAAACCGGGATCAATGAGCAAAGGCTGACCAACCCCGCCTGTGGCTATGTATTGCAGCGTCATCGAGCCAAAGTCAATAGCCAGAAATTCGGCCCCAACGCCCAGAAGAGTCCAGACCGTAATCTTAAAGAATAGACCCTGAACATTCTTCCGAATGGCACGACGAAGGCTTTTTTTTGAGTCGCTCACCATCGAGGTCTCCGATCCAGAAAAAGACGCGGCAGAACCTCATCCCTGCAATTTCTGCTCAGGTCAGGCCAAGTCACGATCCTCAAAGAGGATAAATGCAAAACAGAGCGCAACAGAAGAATACATCAGGCAATAGATAAATGCCGGAATGATGTACTCCGTCCAAGGAATAATCGCCCCGGTAGCAATCGCTGGCCCGGCATTGAAAAATTCAAGCGAGGGCAACACAAATTCGAATAGTCGTGCCATAAACTGCACAAGGTCGTTCACCGCACCAGCTTCTGTTGATTTCACCAGAATCGGTGTCAGGTGGCCTAGGAAGAAAAGGGCGATGGACAAAACCAGATTCACTAAAATTGGCAGCCGTGTTGAAATGGCTACGCTGATCGATGTCAGCAGGCTCACTTCAAAAAAGACAAGTGCAAGACCCGGAAGAACTTGAAGCACCTGTGAAACACGAGTTGCAAAAACTGGATCGCCACCGGCATTTTCACGCAGGTCGTACGCATATTTGTACCAGACACCACCGCAGAACATGACGCCCAGGATCAGGATCATCGCGAGCACAGCTGCTTCGATGCCAAGGTATTTACCAATCAGAAACTGACGTCGGTTAATCGGCTTTGAAAGCAATGTAATAGCTGTCTTGCCTTCGATTTCATCTGCCACCGTAGAGCTTGATGTCAGCAGTGCTAGCAGCAGGCTCACGAAAGCAATTGTCGTCAGCCCTGTGTCCTTATACATCTTGATATCTTCACCAAAGGTAAAGTAAGAGACGTAGATGGACCAGAAAAGGTAGAATGAGGAGAGGAAAATGAGCACAAAGAATGCCGGCTGACGTACGGCTTCCTTAAATGTGGCTCTGGCAATGACAAGTGTTTTCATGTTCTGACCTGACACAGATGATGCATGTATAAAGACGTTATAAGTATTGTAATTCGATAATCAAACTTTCGCCAAGCCCCCTGACTACGATTTCAATCAGGATTCGTCCTGAGCCCCCTGCAGGACCGTCAGTTCGTCGCAAATCGTCATATCCCTCTCATCTTTCAGACGGTCAGGGGCCATGTTCGTTAATTAGCCATATCTTCAGATTTTTCAGACCACTTACGCACTCTCGCGATGATAATGAATCTCGTGCAGGCGGCGGAATGACTGGTTCGTTCGCCTCAACTCGTCTTCCGTCCCCACCGCCTCAATCCGCCCTGCCGACATCATCACCACTCGGTCTGCAAGTGAAAGTGTGCCAAGACTATGCGAAATAATAAATGTTGTCCGGTTGCGGGCAAATTCCTCAATTGCACGGCGAATCAGTGCTTCATCCTCAATGTCAACGGCACTTGTCGCTTCGTCCAGAATCAAGATCGACGGGTTTCGCAGAATCGCCCGGGCCAGTGCCAACCTCTGCCTCTGGCCACCCGAAAGGTTCATCCCCCGGTCCGTCAGGACAGTGTCATAACCTTCTGGCAGATTCACGATAAACTGATGTGCATACGACTTTTTACACGCTTCAATAATATCTTCTCGGCTGAAATCAGACCGGCCAAACGAAATATTGTTGGCCACCGTGTCGGCAAAAAGCACCGTCTCCTGAGTCACAATGCCCATCAGCCGACGCAAAGCTGAAAGCTGCATCTCTCGGACGTCCAGACCGTCAATTCGGATCGTGCCGGACTGCACATCCCAGAACCGTGGCAAAAGGCTCATCAGCGTCGATTTGCCGCACCCGTTGTGCCCTACAAACGCTATGGTTTCGCCCTGACGAATCGAAAGCGAAACGTCGCGAATTACCGGATCACGGCCATTATAGCTGAAACTGACACGATCAAATTCAATCGACGCCTTGTGTGATACATCTGAAGTTGCCCCCGGAATATTTTTCACCTGAGGCTCAAGCTCAAGCACACCGGCGATCCGATCAGCCGCTGCGGCCGCCCTCTGAATTTTGGTGTGAACATTCGAGAGCTTACGAATCGGGTCCGTCACTCCAGCCAGCATTGCATAGAGGGTCAGCAGGTCCTCAATATTCATTGGCTTGTTGGCCAGCTGGATAGAAAAGAGCCCAAGATCGAGAAATACCGTCTGTCGCAGCACCAGATACGAGCCCGAAAGCAGACATATAAACACCGATGTCAGTGAAAGCATTTCCAGTGCAGGGTCCGAAAGGGCATCGATCTTTGCTACCCTTAAACTCTTACGATACAATCGTTTGATTTCAAGATAAAACCGGTGGCGTTCATAGCTTTCGCGATTATAGGCTTTAATCACGCGTATGCCCTGAAAAGTCTCCTGTAACTGATGATAAATCGTCGAGACGCTCTCGAGGGACTTTCGTACGGCTTTTTTCAGCGTTTTGCCAACTTTTGCAGTTGAAACCGCCGAAAATGGCACCACAATCAAGGCCATCAGCGTTAGCCGCCAGTTCAGCCAGAAGGCCACCGATAAACAAGAAATAATTCTCAGTGGTTCGCGTATCAGCTTACCTGCAATGGTGTTAACACCCATTGAGTATAGTTCAATGTCGTTTGTCAGGCGGGCCATCAGGTCAGCCGTTGGGGTGCGGTCAAATGTTGAAAGATCAAGGCTCAAGATCTTCCGATAAAGCTGTCGCCGCACTTCAAACATTGAAAGCTGTGTCAGGTCGGCGACGAGCACGTCCTGAAAAAATTGGAAAATGCCCTTGATCACCACCATCACCATCACCACCACCAGCAGGCAGACTAGTGTATGAAAGCCGTCTTCAGGCAGGTAGTTGTCGGTATAGGGCTTGATCGACTGGTACCGTTTATTCCAGAGAAGTGTGGCCGAAAGCTCGTCGCTCAGTTTTTCCGCACGCCTGTTCAGCTCGCCCTTATCATTCTTCAGGGCCGCTGTTGAGATCCGCGATAGTTCGTCGTGCCGGGCAAAGGCGATCTGATGTTCGGCAGTATCTTTCGGCTTGGGTTCAATGTTGGAAGTTGTGCCGCCGGATGGGTTGCTCTTGAGCAGTTCCTGCGTCAGGTCGGGCCGGGTACGTAATTCCTCACTGGCATAAGACCTGAGCGTTTCACGCAGTTTTTCGGCGGTCACACCCGTGCCATTGAGTTGGTCGGTGACTTTTCTGATCTCATCCAGCCGTACCTGATTCAGGCGAACCTGCAAGTCTGTTTCCTGAATCTGTTCCGCCACCCAGACCTGAGCGTTCTGGCTGTAAAACAATACCTTTAAAAGTGGAAAAACCGCTGAAATATTGGCACCCCACATCAGGGCCACTACTGCTGCACAGCCGAGCGAAAGAAAAAAACGATTCCGGTAGGGAAGGGAAAACTGAAAGAGCCGAATAAAATTTTTCATCGATCTGCGTATCCCTGGCCGAAATCTCGGCCCGCATCCTTGCCCGGAATTGCCCTGATCGCCATCATTGCGATCACTGCCTTATTCTGCAAATTATTCAAAACCGGGCAAGTCCAATTTCGGAACACTAATTCCAGCCAAAATGCTTTAAAGAGAGGTGCGATACATTACCTTTCTTCAGGCTCGATAAATTATGCACTGAATTTAGAATAACTTTAGTCAGCGATCAATAATTCGCGCCTATGGCCATGTTTTATCATTATTCAAAGCAATTGATCCGCTGCAGATATCGAGATGCCCCACAGCTTGCCCAGCTCGACAATGTTATTAACAATATGGGTCGGCTCGCAGGCTGCTAATTGCTGGGCCGTGTGAGAACCATGCGTGATTCCAATCACCCAGCCACAACCTGCCGACTTACCTTCGCCAATGTCTGACGGAGTATCGCCCACCTTCGCCACTCGCTTCGG
>JBILGL010000151.1:0-8571 GCA_044351075.1 Isosphaeraceae bacterium
CGGCGGCGGTAGAGGCGGTGGCGGCGGTGGCGGACGTCCTGGCGGAGGAGGCGGTGGCGGTGGTCGCCCTGCCGGTGGTGGCGGCTTTTCCGGTGGTGGATTTGGCGGCATGTCCAGACCCGCCATGCCTTCCGGCGGTGGCGGTGGTATGGCCCGGCCCGCCATGCCTTCCGGCGGTGGCGGTGGTATGGCCCGGCCTGCCATGCCTTCCGGTGGCGGTGGTATGCAGCGACCAGCCAATCCCGGCGGCGGTGGTGCGATCAATCGGCCCAATATTCCTACTGGTGGCGGTGGCATCCAGCGACCAGCCAATCCCGGTGGCGGTGGTGCGATCAATCGGCCCAATATTCCCACTGGTGGCGGTGGCATCCAGCGACCAGCCAATCCCGGTGGCGGTGGTGCGATCAATCGGCCCAATATTCCCACTGGTGGCGGTGGAACAATCAATCGGCCGAATGTTCAGCCGGGTGGGGCTGGACCCAAGCCGGGCGGAATTGTTCCCGGGCAACCCGGTGGTGGCAACAGGCCATCGATTGGTGCCCGTCCGCCATGGGCTGGCGGAAACTCGGGTATCGCTCAAAGGCCGGGAACGGGTGGGCCAGTTGGCCCCGGCGGTATTAATCCGGGCAATCGTCCGGGCGCGGGCGGCGGCACGATCAACCCCGGCCTTCGTCCCGGTGGAAACACCAAGCCATCTCCGGGTTTCCGACCTGATGTCGGTGGCAACACCAAGCCGGCCCCCGGCCCCGGTGGTGGTGGGATCGTCGGCCCCGGTGGAATCAATCGTCCTCCGGGCGGCGGTGGCGGCCTGACACCAGGCCAGCGGCCCGGAACTGGTGGAATCACCAAGCCCGGCGGAGGAGGCAATCGCCCCGGTGGTGGTGGCAATATCGTCGGCCCCGGTGGAATTAATCGTCCCGGCGGTGGTGGCGGCGGTAATAAACCGGGCGATGGAATTGGCTCGGGCATTGTTGGCCCCGGCGGGATCAATCGTCCCGGCGGAGGCGGTGGTGGTATTAACCCCGGCAATCGTCCCGGTGGTGGTGGCATCGTTGGCCCCGGTGGGCTCAATCGCCCGGGTGGCGGCGGTGGCGGGATCAATCCCGGCAATCGTCCCGGTGGCGGCGGAAACAACTTCAATCCTGGCGGCAACAATATCAACATCAATAACAACAATATTATTGGTGGAAATAATGTGAACCGTCCAGTTTACAACCGCCCCGGCTACAACGGTCCGGGCTGGTGGAATGGTGGCGGTGGTTACCGGCCTGGTGGCGGCGGCAATATTGTCGGCCCCGGTGGCACTTATCGTCCCGGCAGCGGCTGGTGGACCAATCGCCCCGGCGGTTGGGGATACGACAATAACTTTGGCGGCTATCGGCCCGGCTATTGGAACTATCATAACAACTGGCACAATGGCGGCTGGGGCTGGTCGCGGCCGATCATTAACAACTACTACGGCGGCTACAATAACAGCAACTGGTGGGCGTGGGGGCTGGGCGGCTTTGGCCTTGGCTACCTGACATCCAGCATGTTTGGCTGGGGCATGGGCTCTTCGCTCTATAACTGGGGCTATACAGGCTATGTGAATCCCTACTACAGCTATGTGCCTCAAAGCACAGTCGTGGTTCAGCAGCCCGTGGTTATCGAGCAGCCTGTTGTGCAGCAGCAGCCGGCGGTGACTCAGGCCCCTTACGACTATAGTCGCCCTCTGAATACCGAGGCCCCGATGCCTTCCCGCGAGGAGGCAGACCCGGCCCTGACCGTCTTTGAAAAGGCCCGCGAAAGCTACATTGCCGGCAATTATGATGAAGCTCTGACGGGCGTTAATAAAGCGCTCGAGAAGCTGCCGAATGATGCCGTGATGCATGAATTCCGGGGCCTGACACTTTTTGCTCTGGGCCGCTATGGCGAGGCTTCGGCCACCATCTACCCGGTGCTGGCCGTTCAGCCGGGTATGGACTGGACCAGCCTTTCCAGCCTTTATAATGATATCGACATCTTCACGGGCCAGCTTCGCAAGCTGGAAAACTACCGTGATGGCAACCCTGACAACCCGGCTGCCCGCTTCCTGCTCTCGTACCTCTATCTTTCGATGGGGTATCGCGATCAGGCTAAGGCTGAGCTCGAGCGTCTGGTCAAGCTCCAACCCGCTGACAAAGTCTCGGCATCGATCCTGAAAGTGCTCAATGGCACAGATGATTCGGGAAATATGGTCGAAACACCACCCGCCCCTGATCAGACCGCTGTTGCCAATACCCAGCCACAGCCCGCCGATGCTGCGGCTAAACCAGCCGATGCTGCCCCTCCGGCTGACGCCACAAATGCCCCAGCCGAAGAGGCGCTGGTCGGCAAATTTGTGGCCAAGCCTTCGGCAAACGACACCATCACCCTCGAGCTGGGGGCTGACAAGTCGTTCAAGTGGTCGGTCGCTACGGGCAGTCAGGCGGCCCGCGGCTTCACCGGCAAGTTTGAATATCAGGATGGGGTGCTTGCTCTGCTCTCTGACCAGAACGGCCAGCGACTGGTAGGCAAGCTCACGAAGACCGGCGACGGCCAGTTTAATTTCAAGGTCGTTGATGGCCCAGAAGGCGACAATGGCCTGAGCTTCAGCAAGTCGTCCTGAAAGATCATTCTGAACTGATCTGAAATGAAGGCCAGGGGAGATTCCAATGCTCCCCGGCCTTTTTTGTTTCATCTTAAGTGAATTAAAAAATTGCAATTCGTTTTACTCTCAATAAATCAGTTTTTGATTTCATTTCCCGCCACCTGCCACTTCCCGCCCTGCCACCCATGTGGAAAGCACTTTGGTTTTCATGATTTCATTTCCGGGCGTTTTTCGCAGGTCTCTTTCAAAAACCACAAAGTCGGCCTGATAGCCCGGTTTCAACTTGCCCAGCCGATTTTCGGCGAATTGGGCATAAGCCGATCCGGCTGTAAATCCGGTCAGCAGTTCATCCATCGTCAGCTTATGCTCCGGCCTCCAGCCACCGGCGGGGGTGCCATCAGCCGCCATCCGTGTCAGACCGCCATATAAGCCCCAAAGCGGGGTGGCCACCTCAACGGGGAAGTCGCTTCCGAAGGCCAGTTTCACGCCATCCTCCATAAACCACCGCAGTGCATATGCCCCTTTGGCCCGCTCATCGCCCAGCCGAAGGTCTGCCCATCGCTGGTCGCTCGACGCATGTGAGGGCTGCATACTGGCAATGATATTGGCTGTGGCAAATCGTTTGACATCCGACCGACGAACCACCTGCGCATGTTCCACCCGAAATCTGGGCTCGGCATTCAGCCACTGCGCTTTTGGAACAGCCGCAATAGCCTTTTCATAGGCTTCAAGCACCATGGCATTACCACGATCACCAATGGCGTGCGTGCAAACCTGCCAGCCCGTTTCAAGTGCTGTTTTAGCTGATTTCTCCAGAACCGGCTGATTGATCAACTGTAATCCCCGATGCCCTTGCTGGTCGCTGTAATCGTCAAACATCAGAGCCCCGCGCGAGCCCATCGCCCCATCCATAAAAAACTTCATCGCCCGCAGCTCATATCGCCCTGAGCCACCCACTGGCACACCCGGCCGATTCTGGCGGAAAAAGGCTGAAGGGTCGGCCGGTGCGGATGCCATGCCATAGACCCGCAGAACCAGATCGCCTGCCCGATCCATTTGCTCCAGCACTCGCCTTTCCTGAGCGTCCAGCCCCGCATCATGCACTCCCGTCAGGCCGCTTTTCAAGCATTCCGCCTGTGCAAAAAGCAGCCTTTGCCGCATTGTTCGGTCGTCCACCGCTGGAATGGCCCGTGAGACCAGCCCCATCGCCCCGTCTATCAGCAGCCCGGTGGGCTCGCTATCCGGCCCCATGATCATCTGCCCATCCGTCGGCACTTTCGCGGCCTTTGTCAGCTTCGCCCGACGCATCGCTTCACTGTTGGCCCAGCCGGCGTGGCCGTCCACCCGCACCAGCCAGACCGGCCGATTGGGCAGCACATTATCCAGCGATGCCTTGCCCGGAAATACCTGCCCCGACCAAAGCGATTGATCCCAGTTTCGCCCAATAATCCAGCTATTCCCCGGCCTTTTATCCGCCCATTTTTTTACCGCCTCAGCCACCGCCGCCTCTGATTTGAATTCACGCAGGTCAAGCTCATCCAGATTCGAGCCCAGCATCGACAAATGTGCGTGGGCATCAATCAGCCCCGGCGTCACCATCGCCCCTGCCGGCAACTTCACCCGCCTTGTCTCCGGCCCGACATGTTTTTCCAGATCCGCAGCATTACCCGCTGCAATCACTTCATCCCCACGAATCGCCAGGGCCTGCACCACCGGCTTTTGAGCGTCGCCTGTCCAGATCACATCAGCCTCTATCAACGCCGTTGCCGGTTGGCTGGCCGTATGGCGTAAAGCCCTGCCAGGCAGAAGGTTTTCTGCTTTTTTGTCGTCACTTGTCGATTTTTCAATAACCTTACTGTCGTCAATTTTCAGAATCCCGTTAACCAGCAGATACCTCAGGCCGGTGGCATACTCGGTTGTCTCGTTGAAATCGGCCTTGTCCCGAAATGTCAGAGGGTCAAAGACCACGATATCCGCCGCCATTCCCGGCGCAATTCGGCCGCGATCCTTCAGGCCGATAATTTCGGCCGGCAGCAGCGTGGCCGCATTAATTGCCTGCTCGAGGCTGATCACCTTATCATCCAGCGAATATCTGATCTTGCGGGGAAATGTACCATAAGACCGTGGATGCGGCTTATCGCCCGAGCCCGGCCGGTGGGCACTGCCATCGGATGCTGTGGCCACGTAGGTTTTCTGCATGCCGGCCCGCACGTCGTCTTCACTCATTCCAAATGAAATGGCACCTGAATCGCCGCCCAGCAGGATATCGACCACCACATCCTGCGGCTGCCGCTGCTCTGAACGGGCGATTTCATCAAGCCGTTTGCCGACATACTCCGGCTTCGGTGCGTATCGCGAAATCATAATGGAATTGCCGCCATCGCGGCTGCCCATCTGCTTTTTTATGTCATTTGTCAATCGCTCTCGTTCGCCAGGCAGCTTCAGCTTTTCCGCAAGCTCTTTTGCAGAAAGAACCCGGGCCCAGTCGGGCGCGACCATCGCCGAAAGACGAGTGCTGGAAGCCACATACGGGTATTGATCGGCCGTGACTTTCTGCCCGGCCCTGCGGGCTGCTTCAATATGCTCACAGGCTGCGATCAGCTTGCCCCAGTTGGCCCGGCCGCTGGCTTTCAGGTGAGAAATATGTATTGGGATGGACGCTTCCCGGCCGATGCGAATGGCTTCATCGATCGAATCTAAAAGCCCGCTGCCCTCGCTGCGGATATGACTGGCGTAGATGCCGCTGTAGGCTGCAACGACTTTTGACAATTCAATCAGTTCAGGCGTTTCGGAAAATTTGCCGGGAATATAAATCAGCCCGGTACTGATGCCCCAGGCCCCGTTTTTCATTTCGGTTTCGATCAGCTTTTTCATGGCCGACAATTCGGCGGCTGTCGGTGCGCGCTCTGCCTTGCCCATCACCCTTTCGCGAATGGAGCCATGCGGAATGAGATGAACCACATTGGTGCCAGCACCCTGCCGGTCGATTTTTTGATAGAGCTCTGCCACATCTGTCGCGCCACTGCCGCAATTGCCCGTGACGATGGTCGTCACACCCTGAGTCAGATAATTTCGGTTCTCACGGGTTTTCGGGTCGATAATGGAACTATCGGAATGGTTATGTAGGTCGATAAATCCGGGAGCCAGCACCAGCCCCGAGGCGTCGATCATGCGGGTTTTATCTGAAGGTGGCTTGAGGCCGGCGCCGAGTGCTGCGATTTTGTCGTTGATTATTAAGACGTCGAGCTTATTGCCGGGCTTCAGCGTTCCGTCATAAACCGTTGCATTTCGGATTAAGATTTCAGCAGATTGCGCATTTCCAGAAAGTAATATCAATAGTATTAATCGCGAAATTGGTTGAAATAACTTAATTGCATTTGTCCTGCATGTTTGATTTAACTTTTTGAATTGGAATAGGGAATCGAATTTCATTTCGTTGACCTTTTGATTGATTTACTTCCCTTAGGAATTCATAGAGGAAGAAGATAGTGCATCATCATAATCGACTTCATTTTGACTGGACAATTACGCACGAATCTATTGGATTCTCGACTTTACAATCAGCCAAGCTTTACTTTGCCGGGAAAGAACCAGCTGAATTTGTTTTCAGACGATTCATCCATTGATCAGCAAAGAGATTCTGAAATCGGGGTAATGCCAGACCGCGACAGTCACTTATTTTCATCGAAATTGAAATACAAAGCAAACTCATTATCAATAAACCATTTCATGACAACTTGGCAGAAAACAATTCACCTTGATGAATTCATATCAATCTTTTCATATGACTAATCTATCATACATTTTCCAAAAGTCAGATATTTTTGGAATCAATTAAAAAACCAAAAGAGAAAGCCTCGACAGCTCATTTGAACTGTCGAGGCCTATGTGAGAAGCGATCAGATCAGACTGATCAATCAGGCGTTGGCGGCGGGGTCTTCGCCACCCTTCCAGTTGCCTTCAAGCTTCTGGTAAGGAGGAGGAACGAGCTTCGAGCCGGTGTCGCCGGCCTTCCAGCCCTGAACCTGCTTCGGATTACCACGGGCGTGGCTCGTCTTTTCCCAGCCGGCAGACCAGCCCGGATCTTTGTCCGTAATCTTGCCGGTGGCTGGATCCATGAAGTAGGCCTTGCCGTAACGGTAGGAATCAACACCCAGGTTTACTGTGGCGATGGCGGCATAGCCGAGATCAGCCGGGCAGAGGGTTTCCTGATTCTTCGAGCGGACGCACTCAAGGAAGTGTTCCCACAGAGCGCGGGTGTCTTCGCGAGGCTGCTCGGGCTTGAAGAGTTCGCCGCCTTCGCCCTTATTGGCACCGGGAGGTGCAGGAGCAGCGCCGGCAACCTTCTGCGGAGCCATGCGGAAGCCATCGTTCGGCGAGCCGCCGAAGGTGATTGTGCCGGCATGGCCGCGGATGATTTCGCCAAGCTGAACATCATTTGCCATAGTGGCCGAGATGATGACCTGACAGCCTTCTGCGTAGTCAGCAACCACGGTTGCCACATCGGGCACGTCGCGGCCATCGTTTTCCAGATAGAGACCACCCGCACCGACGACGCGGCTTGGGAAGCGAACACCCATGGCCTGAATCAGGTGGGTGAGCTGGTGCACGAAGAGGTCGGTGTACATGCCACCGCCGAAATCCCAGTAGCAACGCCACTGCGCATAACGTGCACGGTCAAAAGGCTGATCCGGGGCAAGGCCGAAGTCGGTGCCCAGGAACATTTTCCAGTCAACCGTCTTGGGGTTCATGTCCTTGGTCAGCTTGTAATAACGCCACTGGCCAACATCGCTGTTACGATAGTAGCTCGTCTGGCCCTGCATGACCTTGCCAATCTTGCCATTGACGATCAGATCGTTGGCCAGCTTCCAGCGAGGGTCAGCGGTGGACTGCACGCCGACGGTCATCACGCGGCCGGTCTTCTTCACGGTTTCGGCCACCTGACGGGCTTCGTCAATGGTGTGCGTCATTGGCTTTTCGCAATAAACGTCCTTGCCGGCGTTCATGGCGTCAATCGTCTGCTTGGCGTGCCAGTGGTCAGGCGTCGCAATCAGGGTGACATGCACATCCTTGCGATCAAGCAGGCGGCGATAATCCTTGGTAACGGCATTCTTATCATTGGTATCAAGACCAATCTTCTTGGCCGATGGATAAAGGCCGCGACCGACTTCATCATTACCATCCCAAACGTCAGCCACGCCAACGGTTTCCACGTTGCCGCCAGCTTCCTTGATCCGCTTCAGGATGCGGATGTGCTCCTGAGCACGACCACCAGGACCGATAATGGCAACATTAACCTTTTCGTTAGCTCCCTTCACCGAACCAATGGCTGGGTGAGGAATCGCTGAGGCGGCCAGAGTAGTGGCGGCGGCACCGGTCGAGCCGATAAAACCGCGGCGGCTGACCTTTGAATCGCTTGAAGGCGTCATGAAGGGGCTCCCTTGTTTTGATCAGTTTGCTTGAACAGTCGGGGCGATTGCCGCAGAAGAGGAGATGCAGCAAAATTTTCACCCGGCAGGTACGTATCGAACAGTTTGGCAATTTTCCTGAAACGTTTCAATACGTAAGTGGATATTTTTGTGAAGAAATCTGGTCATTAAAGATGTATAAGAAGCAAGATGGTCAGTCGCAGGCGTGCAGCACAGAATTTCTGGAACGAAAGAAACGAGAATCTGGTAGTTGTTGAAAAGTCACAACTTATTGATGCCATCAGAAAGAATGATCAATTTACTGACAAGACATTGAACCTAACAAGCTAATGCTATTAAGATTTCTCCTTTCATCATTTACAAACACCGCCGCCCGGCGATCGTTTCAGCCGGGACAATTGCATTTGATTTTCAATTACAATGATATTTCAATATCGGAATTCAATTTCAATCAGGTGGTTTTGATTTCTGCCGGTCTCGCTTGAAAAGACGTTTCGGCAGATTCTTGTTGCCTGACCTGGCGGCCGCTTCCCG
>JBILGL010000152.1:0-8557 GCA_044351075.1 Isosphaeraceae bacterium
CCCGACACTTTACCCGGAATTCGACGACATTCTCAAAGATTCCTGTGTCAAAGAACCGCTGCTCTTCTTTGAAGAGATACTCAAAAACGACATGAGTCTGACCCACTTCGTGGCCTCTGACTTCGCCATGATCAACGGCCGACTGGCTGAACACTATGGCATTGCTGGAATCGAGGGTCTCTCGTTCCGAAAGGTTCCCTTACCTCCCGACGGCCGTCGTGGTGGCCTGCTCACGATGGCCAGCACGATGAAAATTACGGCCAACGGCACAACGACTTCGCCGATTCTTCGCGGCGCATGGGTTCTGGAACGGATACTCGGAACGCCACCGCCCAAACCAAATGTCGATATTGAAGCTGTGGAGCCCGATATTCGTGGCGCGACGACAATCCGCGAGCAACTTGCAAAACACCGCGAGCGAACAGAGTGCGCAAATTGTCATGCCCTGATCGATCCGCCAGGCTTTGCGCTCGAAAGTTATGATGTGATTGGCGGATGGCGAGATCGCTATCGAAGCATTGGGAAAGGCGATCCTGCTGTCGTGAATGGCCGCCAGATGCGTTATCGTAATGGGCCGACCATCGATCCAGCCGACGTTCTACTGGACGGTCGTCGATTTCGCAACATTGGCGAATACAAAGAGTTGCTGCTGACTGACAGGGATCAGCTGGCCCGCAGTCTGGCCACCAAGCTGCTTGCCTATGCCACGGGCGACGAACCAACGCTGGCCGACCGAGCCGCGATTGATTCAATTGTCAGCCATGTGCGTGATAAAAACTACGGCTTTCGGTCTCTTATTCATGAAGTTGTCCGAAGCCCGATCTTTCAACGCAAGTAGTTTCACCTATCATTGATCGACAGCCACCCTGGACGATTGAGCTGAAGAAACTAAAGCTCAGCAGAGATCAAACGCAGGAATCGCCCCGGCAAATTGAGCGAGGACCACGAAATGAAACTTTCACGACGACGCTGGCTAAAGGCAACAGGTGTTTCTCTCTCATTGCCGTGTCTGGACGCATTCCAGCCTGCAAGTGCATGGGGACGAGCCGTCAAGACGCGGCGGCGTATGGTCTGCGTTTGTGCTCCTTTGGGGTTTTATGCGCCAAACCTCTTTCCTGATCAGCCCGGATTTGATTATCAACCATCGCCTTATCTGAAACTACTTGAAAAGAACCGTCGCGATTTCACGATTATTTCGGGCCTGGCCCATGCCGGCAATAGCCCAGGCTTTGCTCATCAGGCCACGGCCAGTTTTCTGACCGGTGCTGAAGGGGCAGGCAGGCCGGGTTTTCGCAATTCGATTTCTCTTGATCAATACGCAGCCCAGCACATCGGTGGCGAAACGCGGATCCCCAGCCTGAACCTCTCCTGCGAAGGTCTCGGGCTGGCCTGGACGCGCACAGGCGCTCAGATCCCGGCCGATAATTCCCCTTCGCGGGTTTTTACCCGACTCTTCCTTGATGGAAGCCCCAGCGAAGTGCAATCGCAAATCCGACGTCTGGAAGACGGCCGAAGTATTCTGGACGACCTGCGAGCACAGGCATCGAACCTGCGTGGAAAACTCGGTTCGGGCGATCGGGACCGACTGGATGAATACCTGACGAGTGTGCGAGAACTTGAGCAACGAATGGCTCGCGACGAAACGTGGGCAAAAACGCCGAAGCCCAGGGTGAATGTTGAACCCCCGAAAGATATTGCCAATGCCGCCGATCTTCTGGGGCGGGCAAGACTGATGTTTGACCTCACACATCTGGCCCTTCAGACTGACTCGACTCGCCTGGTAACCATTATGCTCACCGGTTCGACCAACGTGCCTCCGATCCCTGGCGTATCGCTGGGGCACCACGACTTGTCCCATCATGGCAAGGATCCGAGCAAGCTTAATCAACTCAAGATTATCGAAGCAGAAACGATCAAAGCCTTTGGCGAATTTCTGGCGAAGCTCAAGCAGAGCCGTGAAGAGACATCGGACCTGCTTGGCAGTACAACGGTTTTTATGGGCAGCAATCTGGGCGATGCCAGCAGCCATTCCGTACGTAATTTGCCAGTGCTGCTTGCCGGCGGCGGCTTCCGTCATGGACAGCATGTGGCCTTCGACCCGCAGAAGCCACCGCCGCTCTGTAATCTTTATGTAAGTATGCTCCAGCGATTAGGCATTGAAACAGACCGATTCTCGAACTCTAGCGGAACTCTCACTGGGCTGGATTTTGTGGGGTGATCTCAACGGGATTGAAAGAGCAATGATGAAGCGAGTGCCCATTTTTTATGAGTGTTGGGTTTTCTGTGCGGTTGCGGCTTGAAATGAGATCTTTTGGAAGAGTATTCCAAAGAATATTGCCATGATTTGCTTCGGGAATGTGACTCGGGAAAAGGGTCTTGCGATGTCTCTTTCTCAAATTTCGTATCCGACCGTTCGGATATTCGTCGATCATCGGCGGGGTGGGCGGTTTTCATTTCAATAAATGCGATTTTAATATTCTTCGCGGCGAATCTGGTTGATCTTTAACAAATGATCCAGACGTTAAGTCAAGCAACTGTCAGAAAGCAACCGATCAAGCTCAGCCACCGATGGTTTTTCACCCGGTAATGGCAAACTCCAGAAGAGATCTTTCAAATTGGCCCAGAGCTCCAATTCCATTTCGCTTGCATGTCTATAAAAGGCTGAATAAGAGCGCCGCAGGCCCTGTATCCTGCCCCATCAAAAGCCAGTTCTTCCGGCTAATTGCAAACGGCTTCAGTGTCGGCTCCGCTGTATTGTTTTAAATTGTTAAATAGCCCGACTCGCAATATCGGTTGAACGCCTCCCCCTGATTCTCAAAATACGTTACAGCCTGCCCGACCGGCTTATTTCCAGAATCCGCTTGAAATTGGAAGTGACTTCAGTGAATTGAATTTGACTGATTGCATTTGATTTTTACAGTCCGCCCCGGCACAAATAGAAAGAAGATTCGGCGAAGCGATTGGCTTTGCAGAAATTGTGAATGGAGAGGCTAATTTGGGCCTTAGCGTCGAAAAAAATTGCTGCCAGAACCGGCGTTTTTCAGAGCGATTGGCAGGAATTAGAAGCTTTAACCTGGTTTGGTGATCCTGCTGAGTATTTGAAATATTCAGCAGGAATCAAAAATACCAAACCCGGCCAGATGCCCTTCAGCAGATGGAACCATCAGCCGGCAATCTTGGCTGAGGCATCAAATTCAGAATGATTAAGAAATAGATCTTCATCAAGATCGATAAGTTCGAAGAGATTATCGATCCGATCTGGCCGCTCTTTTAATTCTGGGGCGAAGAGAATAATGCGACTTAACTCTGTTCGGGAGATTTTTTTATCGCCGTTGGAATCGAGGAATCGAAATATTCGATCGCGGACCTGGTCGTTCATAATCAGTTTTAAGAATAATCCTGATGATCCACTGACATTCGGCGCTGGAAGTACAGATGTTTCGTGCTCCTTGGAATCGGTAAAATAGACGAATCCGGCGACCAGCATTTCATCCGTACTGTCAGGGCCCCAAAGAATGGTTTTGGTGTGGTCGGGATTATCGATATTATTCGAACTGTTATCATAAATTGCAGTGGTTTGGATACTTGATCCTTTGGGGATTTTGATCGGCTTTGCCAATTGATAATTCAATTGCCACTCAAAGTTCCAATTTGGTACAAAAAGCAGTGTTTCCGTGTGTAGATCAGGATAAACTAAATCGTACCTGATTGATTTGCCTCGATAGTGCATATGAGGCGCGATTGACAAAAGATTGATATCGAACGGTATAAATTGGGTGATGGTTTCTACGTGAGTTGCGTCGTTTGCTGGAATTTTAATACCGAGATTTACCATGGCATGCGGTATTTCCAAATGCATCGGCTTGGTTTTCATCACTTTGATGCCGACCATCAATTGATCTGTTGTTGCCTCGCCTTTTGGCGTGTAGTGAATCTGAAAACGCAGACGAGAGCCTTTTCTGATGAGTTTGCCATACCCTTCGGGAGATTTCTCGAACGAATCCCCGGGCCCATAGACGAACAATAGTTCCGGTGCAAGGTGCTTGTCAAAGTCTGCATCTGTTTTGTAATCGGTCTTGGAATTTACATGCTTGGCAGGCAGTATGTAAACCATGGCATGGTGCACAACTTCATGATCCGTTGGTTTGACTTCGATTGCATCAATCCATGTGTCTGCTTCAAGATTCGTCTGGATTGTTCGAACCTGATATTTAATTTTACCCTGAGCCGGGATTTGAATGGGTTCTTCCAACTTGAAGATGTGATCGGGCTTGCCAATTTCCCAATCCACATTGTTATAGCCATGCGCTACCGGAGCATCAGCTGAGTCGCCCTCAGCCATGTCCGTTGACGCCAACCAGTTGATCAGGTCGCGTTTTTCCGGTGCGGTGAGTGATCGATCGTTCGACCATCCCGGATGCGAATTTGGTATATTACGGTCCGCGAACCAGGGTGGCATTCTGTCACTTTTAACCATTAATCGAACCATCGACTTGTGATCCTTAACCTGCTCATACGATTCAAGGGAAAAAGGCCCAATGCCTCCCTCGCGATGGCATTCCAGGCAATGCTGCTGAATAATTCTGGAGATTCGATTGTGGTATGTAATTTTGTTGAAATTCAAAGTGATATTTGGCTTGGAATCGAGCAGGCACCCAGAAGGATCTGTAACAGCTTTAACAATTTTCTCGTTTCTCAGCATTTCTGAAACAGCATCGATCAGCCATTGAGCCTTGGGTTTATCAAGAGTCCGACTGGTCGTGAACTGATCGTCCACGCCACCTCTGTAGCGGATGGTCAGGGAGGTATCGATCAAAAACACTTCCGTTGTTGATCTGGCACCTATTGCTTGGGTTAGTGAATCGTCTTTATCCCAGATGTATGGTAGATCGGCAGGAAAGTTAGCCCGAAGTCTATCGATGTCTCCCGATTTGTCTGTGCCGTGCGGGTTGACAATCACCATCTTCAGGCCCTGCCGGCGGATCTCTTTTTCAAGACGGGCCAGCGTTGGGCCATATTTGCGCGAAACCGGGCAGCTTGTGCTATGAAATGCAATGACCAGCCCTTTGCCCTGTTTGGCCAAGGCACGAAGATCAATGCCGTTGCCTGCGATATCCTTAAAAGTGCCGGTGGGCAGCAGACCGCCAACAGCGGCGGCTTCCTCCGGCTTTGGTGTATCAGCCGCTTTCAGGCAGACAGGCCCCATGCCGCACATTAGTAACAGGCCAGCCAGAAAATACAATGGGTATGACCTGAGCTGAAATACAGACGGCCGATAATGGGCTGGAATTGGACTTTTCATTGAATTCTCCATGTCAGTCATGTTTTTGGAATTTATTGCGATTGATTGTATGATGCCGTGGCTTATTCAACCGTAGTTTGAATGAAAACGTCCATTTGCTGGCCAGGTGAAAGGCCTTTTTCAGCTGGGTCGATAGAGTAGATGACCTGCAGTACTCGAGTGTCAATGCGCTGGGTGGTTGAGCCGGTCAGCACTTGCTTGGGCGTGACCAGCGGCTCGGCCCGGATGAATTGCAATTCCAGCCTGCGACTGGCCTCGCCCCGGGGGGTGCCAATAGATTTCATCTGAGGCTGAAATCGATGGATTTCGGATTCGTCAATTTCCACTCGCACATGCAGTTTTTCGGTATTTCCCAATGCAATAAGCGGAGTTTCGTTCAAGGCTGCCTGGGCAAATTCGCCCGGCTGGACGTTGACCTGGAGAATCTCGCCGTTGATCGGTGCGATCACTCGATAAAGCTCAAGCCGAACCTGATTGGACTGCACCTCGGCCCGAGCCTCTTCAAGCTGAGCCTTGAGCAGGACGATGGAAGGCCCATCGCCTTCTTCGGTGACCAACAGACGCAGCTCGTCGCGGGCTTCCTGAAAGCGGGCGCGATAGTCGCTGAGCTTGGAATTGGCCTCCATAAACTTGTTTTTCATGATGTTAAGCTCCTCGCGAGAAATGCTTTTGAGGTCAAACAATTTCTGGTCGCGAAGGACAATTTCGTCGGCGATATTCAATTCTGCCTCGCCCACTTTAACCTGTGCCTCTGCCGATTTGATTTTGTCACGCAGTGTATCGCCCTTGGCATAGGCCTCTTTGAGTCTGGCATTCGCCACGTTCAGAGCCGCGATTGATGCCCTCAGAGTGGCTTGGGCCTCGCGGTCGTCCATCTGAAACAGCGGTTCGTTTTTGTTAATTTTCTGCCCTGGTTTGACAAAGACCTCTTTGACCACGCCTGAGACATTAGCACCAACGGCGATCAGCTCAGATTGCGGCTCAATCAGCCCTGCTGCACCCAGGCTATGCAGCGGATTGGCGGTCTCCGTATCATCAACCGCCGATTCCCACGGGTCTGACACAACCGAAATGGCTGTGCCTGGCTGTGCGGTGGGCTTACGGCCACTTTGATTGACGTAGATGGCAAAGCCAACGCCGCAGAGACCCAGAATCATGGTTAACTGGCCTAAGAGCCGGGTTCCGGTTTTCATGAGTCAGGGCCCCTCCACGGGTAAAACAGGTTGGGCGGAATCGCCTGTGATGTGACCATCGGACATCGAAATGATGCGATCGGCGTAAGTGTAGATCCGCTGGTCGTGCGTGACCAATATCACGCAGCGGTCAGGAGCGGCGGCCATGTTCTTAAAAAGCTGCATAACAGCCTGGCCGCTCTCGGAATCAAGCGAGGCCGTGGGCTCGTCGCAAATCACAATCTTCGGGTCGTGCACCAAGGCCCGGGCAATGGCCACTCGCTGCTGTTGCCCGCCTGAGAGCTCTGCTGGATATCGCTTCAAATGCGGCCCCAGGCCGAGTTGTTCGAGCACCTGTCTGGCCTTCTGATGGCTTGTGCGCGGGGGCACGCCATTAATGGTCAGAGGCAGGGCGGCGTTTTCAACAATATCGAGCGTGCCCAGCAGATTGAACTGCTGAAAGACAAAGCCGATGTAGCTGGCCCTGAAGCTGGCCAGGGCATTACTGCCCAGTGTTTCAATCGGCTGACCGAAAATGGAGATCGAGCCGCTGTCTGGCTTGAGCAGGCCCGCGATGATTGTAATGAGCGTGGTTTTGCCGCAGCCGCTTGGGCCAATCAGAAATGTTGTCTCGCCGGCTTTGGCCTCAAAGTTCAGACCATGCAGCACCTGAACACGAGCCTGACCGACTCCAAAGCCTTTTTGAATGCCGGTGCAGCGAATACCATTAAATTCAGGGCTTTGGGCTGATCGATTGGTCACTTCTGGGGATCAACTCCTGAAAACTGTGGCAGGGTCGAGGATGAGCACTTTGCGAAGGCTGAAGACGGAAGATGCCAGTGAAATGGTGATGGCCATGACGAGCGTGGCCAAAGCCACGTCATGCCGCATTTCAATGCCACGAAAGCTCGATGTATCTCTTACAATGTTAAAAAAACCAGCCGCCATGCCAATACCAATACAATAGCCGACCAGCCCCGCCACAAAAGCCTGAACCAGGACCATCAGCACAATGCGGCGGTTCTTCACGCCCATGGCTTTGATCACGGCATATTGCTTAAGATTCTCGGTAATAAACAGGTGGAACATGAGCCCAACAACCAGTGCCCCGACCATCAAACCCATGGCGATGATTAACAGAAAGTTAAAAGGCAGTGCGGTTTTTTCATAGGCCCATTTGATGGTACGGTCGCGATACTCGTCGCTGCTCCAAGCTGCCAGGCCCGTAGATTGACTAATCTTGCGGGCCACTTGAGCCGGGTCACGGCCCGGGTGGTGGCTGGCCAGAATGAAGGAGAGGTAATGGCGGCGGGAATCTACATAATCCAGGCCGTTGCTGTAGCGGGTGTAGATCTGCGGTATTGTCGTAAATGGCGGGCTCACTCGCACGATCGCGACCAGGCGGGCGCGATGGTCATTCATTTCAAGCACGCGACCAAGCTGGAATGGCTCGCCAGGCCAGATCTTCTGATAGCCATCGGCATCAATGGCCACGGCGTCGGCCAGCTTGAGATCCTGAAGGTGGCCCATGACAACCTCCTGAGGCACGCCGACGAGGGTAGCGTCGTCCACGCCGTAATAAGTCACAGCCGTGACCAAGCCCGAGGGCGTATGAATTGTGCCGCTGGCCTTGAGCATGGGCACAGCCCAGAGCACACCATCCACGCTGCGTACTCGGGCCAATTCCGTGTCGCGCATTGGAACGATGGTGTCGGTGTTGGGCACGCCGGGGTCCATAACCCAAATAGTGGCGGCGGGTACATCTTCAATCATACTGGCCAGCCGGCCAATGACGTTGATCATGATGCCCGCCTGCTGATTGACCAGCAGCACAGAAAAAGCCATGCCCAGCACCAGCCCAATATACTTGGACGGATCGCCAAACAGCATTTTCAGGGCAACCCGGTTCATTAAGCAATCACTTTCAATGGATTAGGTATTACGCTTGACATCGTTAAGATCACCCAAGTTTAAAGATTATAATTGAAAGTATATATTTTTGCAAACCAATATTTCGGATTTGTTTTCGTAAACCCCCCCCCAATTTTATTTGAATTCAAGTAAAATAAGGCGATCGACTTTT
>JBILGL010000005.1:0-25849 GCA_044351075.1 Isosphaeraceae bacterium
ATCGATTTTTCGCTGACACCGCGTGCCCGGGCGGGGTCTGTGCCGATTTCATCAAGCTCAACCAGCCGATCCGGATAATATGGCTTATCGCCATAAGTGCCATGGCATTCCGAACAATTTTTTTCAAAGATCGAACGGCCGGCGGCAGCCTTGGCCTGATCAATTTCAAATGGCCATTTCGGCGGCTTGATCGTAGAGAGATATGACATCAGGTCTTTAAATTTTGGCTCAAGGGCGGCAAATTGGGCTTCTGAAAGCTCGCCCAGATAAAATTGCATTAAACTTCGGGCCGATTCGCCTGGTGTGCGGGCATCAATATAAATCGTTGATTTTCTGGCCAGATGCCACCACGGCGGCACATCCTGCTCAGGCAAATTGGCATCAAGCGGCATGGGGAAGTTTCGCATGGTGAGATCAGGATTGCGAAGGCTGAAGAGGACAATCGCCAACTGTCCGGCGTTGACCGTCCCACGTGTTGAATTCAAATTAAATGTCAGAATCGGTGGCCTTTTGCCTTCGGTGCGGGTCATGGCGTTTAAAAACGTCACAAAATCAAGAGTGCTGTTGCCCAGGCCGACATAGCTTTTGCCGCCAATTGAGCCACCGTGGCAGATCAGGCAGTCAATTTGCAGGCCCTGCGTTTTGCCGTCTTTTTCCAGAGCCCGGCGCAGGCCCATCGGCAGGTTGTCGTTATCAAATGGAGCGGGGTTAAGGCCATAGCGAAATTGGGCGATTGTTGCAGCGTCTGTTTTTTTCGTTTCCGGCGTCGTTTGCAGCGATTCAGGCAGCGGTTTGGTGGTTGATTTGAGTTTGTCCCATGTATCAATTTTCCAGGCGGCGGTGAGGTAGCTTCCTTTTTCCACCACCAATCGGCCGCGTGCGGCGGCCTCAGGGCTCTTATAGCGATCAACACCGAACGATTCAGACGAGAAGAGGGCTGCGGCAATTAGGAGCGGAGCGATCAAAGATTTCAGACACATGACAGAGACCATCTGGAAAGCGGTGATTGTTATCTCTATTTATTTTTATTCTCGCAGGGCATGAATGAACAGAGGGAGGAATGAATTAATCAAAATCCGGCCGGTAGAATGAATCGCAAATCGAGCGGAGTGTAAATTATAAAAAGGCTGAATAGCCCGCCGGCAATTCAGCCCAGTTGAGATTTTTGCTTATTTTCCAGACTTGGTCAGGTTGAAATCAAAGCCTTTGGCCTCGGCGCTGGCTTTGAGCGAAAGAGTGGAGTCGCGATTATAGGTGGGCGGAATTAATTCTTCAAAGACGGCCAGTGGGGCACCACCTGGATCGACGACATTCGGCAGCGACTTGCCCTGTTTGGCCAGGGCCGAGATCTCTACCTTGTAAGTGCCACCAACCAGGGGGCCGTTTTCTTTGGGAATTTCATATTTGCCCTGCTTAATTTCGCCGGCGAATGAGCCGCCCTGCGTATTATCCATCGGTGTCAGGGTAATTTTTCCTTCGGCCAGCGGCTTGCCGTCAAAGGTGATATTGCCTTCCACCCTGACTGTTTCAGGGCCGCTTTTGCCGCAGCCCACACAGACAAAAAGCCAGGCCATCAGGCAAAGTCTGAGAGTCGTTTTCATCAGTCGTTTTTCTCGCAGTCTGTTACAGTTCTGTACATTGCTCAAGTGCTCGATCAATAAGAATCTGCTGAGATCACTTCTCCACCGTTAATGCTGGCAATCGCCTGCCAGGTTGAGAGATTAATCGTATTCTTGAAGAATCGCACAGAACCATCGGCCAGCAGCCCATTCACACCGCCCGGATGGCGGCTGCGTGCTGAAAAAATATGGGTGCTCCAGCATGCTGCGGTATCGTCGCAGGGAGTCTTGCGTTTGTCGCAGCCATTAAATACATAAGCCACTGCACGCCACATGGAGTCGGGAATCTGAGTATTGGGTGCCCGCAGGTGGGTGTAGTTCATGCCAAGGTCGTTGGACCAGACGCCACGATAGCCGACAGAGCCATCAGGGTCGGTAATGGTTTCTGATAGAACGACGGTGTTGGATGTGCCATCGGTCACGTCGCGAATGCTGCGGGTGACGTTATAGTTTGTCAGGGCTCTTCGTTTGGCCGGCTGATAGGTGGCATTATTCGGGCAGCCATCGTATGTCCAGGGCACGCCGGGCTCGACAATCGCACCATCGGGGCTGAAGCAGGCGACATAGTTGGAACGAGACCAGCCGCGGTTATTGGTGGTATATCGAGTGCAATAGCCGCCTTCATCCGAAGCACAGAGATAGGCCTGAACGACCATATTAAATGTCGTGTGATTGACAGTGGCATAACCGGGGCCACCGAAGCCGATATTGTAGTTGTAAGACGCCACGAGCGTGTTTTGTTCAAGGAATGGGAAAAGAAATTCCGTCCATAGGTTTCTCGCCCCTGAAAGATTGGAATTGGCGAGCTGGCCGGGCGGGAAAGCGTCGTTCGTCTGAAGGTAATTGTGCATCGCAAGGCCGACCTGTTTCATATTATTGACGCACTGGGCGCGGCGAGCTGCTTCACGAGCCGACTGCACGGCCGGCAGCAAAAGTGAAATCAGAACGGCGATGATCGCAATTACGACCAGCAGTTCGATCAGCGTAAAAGCTTTTAATCGGTTTTTCTTCATTAAAAGGTTCCTTGATCGGAAGTGATGAAATTGAAGAGATCGAAGTATTCCAAAATACCAGACAGGGCTCGGGCATCCGGTGTTTTTTGAGAATCTGGAGTTTCTTCGGTATGGTATTCGGGCAGAATAACACAATAATTGAGAGGCAAGCCCGGTGCAAACTTAATTTTTCAATTTTTGGCAATCGGATGGGTGATTCATGGCGGAGAATTCTGCGAATGCTCCCCCGCCATGACGAATCAACTGCGAAGATTGATTCATGCAATCATCGCATGCTTGAAGAAATTGCTGCAACGATGATCAAAATGAAAACGAGCACGAGCAGGAAAACAAAGAACTTCACGATGATTGAAGTCTTGTATTTGATGTGCGGCGTCATTGCGCGAATTTCAGCATACTGCGGCGTGCAGACAAAAGCCCCTTTTTTGCTCAGGAGATAATAGAGAATAATCCAGGTAATCGGACTTAAAATGCCCGGAATGCTCATGATTGCAGCCGTGACTCTGGCCCAGTTTTTCAAATTTCGCAGGCCGCGGCCGATGACGAATCCAAGGATACTCAGGACAATGTAAAAGAGCCCCTCGATAATCCCGGGAGCTAAATCTTGGAGACCGCTCGCCGCTGCAATCGTGAACATGACACCGGCTATCAGCAAGAACACCGCCCCAAAAATCTGCAATCCGCCAATGGCCCTGATTGAAGCTTCCGTTCCAATATGCTCATTCCGAATGCGCTCGGCTTCGGCAATCTCCGTTGGGGCAGCCGCTGGGGCTGGCGTGTCGCTCTCAGGTGCAGCAAATGGGTTGTAAGCATCATCATTACGGAGCGGGGGCAAATCAAAATCGGCCATGGGTCAACTAATCTCCTGTGATTCGAAGCAAAGCAGAGAAGAATTTCAGCCATAGCGTAGTAGATGCGATGACACCCTGCAAGTATTTCATGATTTTTTTTTCGATAATCATAAAAAATGAATTAATTCGAATCTGCACAATTGCAATCCCGATCCGCGTGATAAGTCATTGAATTAAGGTGAATCTGGAACTCGACTTTCGCATTTTTTTGCGATTAAATTATCTCACGGAGTCACAAAGACACGGAGAGGAATAAGTCGTGATTAGAACTCTCATTTTTTGGTTTTCTTAGTGTCTTATTGCCTTTGTGAGAAAAAGATTGAGCAAACGAGTTGTCGAAAGAGATGGCCAGACGATCGTTTTATGATACATGATCCGTTCATGAGTGAATGACACTGATGCCCATTTCACTACAATTTGAAATAACTTTTTAAACCATAGTTCTGATTGAGCTCAAAACAAGCACTTTGACAAATCTTGAAAAAATCGCTTCAGATACATCTTCAGACACGCCTCATCGCTTGTCACGACTATAAAAGTGCGAAAGTCGCATCTGGAACAAAAGTACTAAAAATAGTGGAGCAATCATCAAGTGAAATACAATTTAAGCAGTTCAGTGAGTTTGTTTACGCCTGAGCCGGGCTGTGCCATTTCCATTTGTAAAATCGATCGGTCGGCAAAAAGGTTAAGTAATTGTCGGCGACTGTCCGGGTCATTGACTTCGGCCAGCACACGACCTCGCCACGCTTTGGCCACCTCGGCCAGCCTGTCAGCCGCCGGGAGCAGGTATTCGGCAATTTCATCTCGTACAGCGGCCGATAAGCCCGGCGAAGCCTGCCCTGACTGCACCGATACCTGTAAATAATCGCCCCTGGCCAGCGCCCCAAGCTGAAAATCGGCTGGTTCGTCCGTATCTGTCGTTGCTGAGGCCACTAAAAGGCCCAGTTGGCGGCAGTCGGCGATAATCCGACGATTGACTTCTGCCGTGGCACAGGCCAGCACCAGCACGGGCCGAATTTTCAGCCGGGCAAGCTCGTCAAAAATCGTGATATCATACGGAACGCTTTGCAGCTCAAGGCCGTTGCGGATCAGCTCGCCCCATTCGGGCCCTTGAATACGCGGCAAGGGGTCCACGCCGATGACGGTTGCCCCAGCCCGCTGGAATAGCAGTGCGCGTCGCTGGCCGACCGCCCCGAGGCCAATGACCAGCAGATTTTTTCCGGAAACATCAAGCCAGATGGGTATCATCGCCCGGCCCGATTGCATTTCGGCTGATTCATGAAATCAGTCATCTGTCGGATAACTTTCGATCATTGTCATCCAACGGTTGTAATCCGGCAGCAATTCCGGCTCGCCGCGCAGGCCTGCGTTTTCATCGCGATAGCCAAGGCGTGAGTCGATGATTTCGCCCTGCCATGTCATTTCAAGGCGGCGGCGTTCCGGCTGAAGTTTATACCAGCCGAGAAACTTATTGATCTCATGCAGAAGCGTAAATGAAGAAGGATCGTCGGCCACGCCGGCGGCGTAATACCATGGCGAGGCCGAGAGACGCACGGGCAGAAGTTCAATTTTGCCCTTCCAGGGGCTGTCGTAGCCGGTGCAGGCCCAGTAATAGATGGGGCGATCCACGGCGAAGGCGTCAACAATGCCCTGAGCCAGGCAGTCGTGAATGCGGCTCTGGTCGGAATAGGTGATCAGATTGCCGAGCCGGACGCGGCCACCGGGCAGATTTTCGTTGGCCGTCCAGCGCACGCCGGCATCTTCCAGTGTTTTCAGCGCGGCTGGGTCGTTAATGCAGCCGAGGGTTCGATTGGCGAGGTCTGAAATGTCCTGAATGCGGGTATCGCCGACGCGTCTGGCCAGCACGAATTGAAGGTAAGTATAGGCGTCGGAATAGGCGACGCGATTATAGCGAGGGCTGGGCGGAAGGGCCGACCAGAGGATGTCGGCTTCCGCCTCGCCGGGCGACCGGCCTACCCAGAGCAGATTCGTACACTGATCCCAGGGATATTCGACAAATACACAGCGCACACCCAGCCAGCGGGCAAAGGCCTGGGCATATTCCACATCAAGCCCCTGAAGCTGGCCGCCGCCAAGGCGAAACGAGAGGCCTTTGAAGTCGGGCTCGATGGCGATGCGAATATGGCCCCGCTGCCGGATGGCTTCAAGGCGGTCAAAGGCGGGGCCTGCGTGGATGTTTTCCCGGGCCATGATTGGCTTGAGAGAGGCGAAGGGGTCGTCGTCAAACCAGATTTTTTCGACCTGGCCGGAGAGATCAACCGCCGCCTGATTTTTTTCGACAAGCCGGTCGGCCAGCACACGCAGCGATTCGAGCGTTTCGGCCACAATCCGACAGTTGCCGGTGATGGCGTCGAGCTCATGCCTTGAGGCTTCAACTACCTTGAGAAATTGCTTTTCGGTCGATTCAATCACCTGATTGGTGCGGGTAAGTGTCTCTTCGGCCTGATGGTCAAAATTAAGGAGGAGCTTTTCGACGTCAGTCAAATCCATGATCTTGACTGCCTCGTTGCTCGACGCGGTTGCCTCGTTGGCCAGCCCCTTAATTTCCTGGGCGACGACTGAAAAGGTCTTGCCATGCTCGCCCGCTTTGGCTGATGCGATCTGGGCATTAATCGAAAGCATGCGGATCGTCTTGCCGATCTGGCCGACGGAATCAAGTACCGTCGATAGTTCGTGCCGCTTGTTATCGAGCAGTTGGCGTGTCTCTTCCAGGCCTTTTTTCAGGTCGTCGAAGGTTTGTACCAGCCCCAGATTCAATCCTGAAACAAGCTGCTTGAATGTCTCAAGCGCTTCGTCAATCTGGTGGTGTGTGCGATGGACGGAGCTATCCAGCCGGCCCGTCCAGGCGAGAATCTCTTCCAGCAGCCGCTGCTGGCCGGAAAGATCACTGCCGACCATTGAGACGCGATAAGCCAGACGCTCCTGCAGGCGCAGCATCGTCACTCGCAGCGCAATATCATCTGCGCCGGCGTCTGCTGCCGTTGGGTCGGTTTCTGAATGCAGTTCCTCGGTGCTCATCAGCGATCGTTTCAGCGGCCCTTGCCAGTTGCTTGCCAAATGCTGATTTTTAAAACACTTAAAACATCATTCCTCATAAACTACGGCAAGTCAAATGTGAATTGCCCGCAGGCATGGGGTGAATCAAGTTCGATTCAACATTAAAAAAGCAGGCCACCCGCTTTGGATGGCCCGCTTTGATGGTAGATCAGGATGCGTTGACCATTGGCAGATCAGGGCTGATTGCGCTGAATGCCGGCGGTGAGAACGCGGTCGATCGATTCTTTGACTTCCTCAAGATGGGCGCGCGAGGTGTCGTCCCAGCCGGGGATGGCGGCCAGAGCCGTTTCGATCTTCTTTGAGATCTCCTTGAGGTGCATGCGTGCCAGGGCACGGGCATCTGGCGGCAGGCTGCCGCCGCCACCTGAGATCATGATGAACGATGGCACATCAGCCAAAGGCGAGCGGCCTGAGCCGAGAACCATGCCCGAAAGGCGGCCCACGTATTCGCGCTGAAGGTTGCGCCGGGTGATGGAAATGCCACGCTTGCCGTCCTTGACCGGTGCGGTGGCGAGGTCGCCAACGATGGCATCGGTGAAGGTGCGGAAGAGCTCTTCAATCTTCAGCGGCTTGGTGGCCGGGTCGGCCATCGCTTCCTGATTCTGAATCCGGTTCAGCGTTGAAGCGCTGAGGGTCTCGTTCAGCGGAATGCGCTGGATATTGAGCACGGCGTCATAGTATTTATAGCCGGGGTCGCCCATGTTCATATCGGCGGCCCAGTGATACCATCGCTCGGTGGTGAGCTTGCGCAAGAGATCCGGCGAAACCTGAAAGAGGCTGTCGTTAAGGATCTTTTCGCGAATGAGCTTGAGCGCGGCCCGCTGCTGATCGCCCGTTACGGGTGTCACAGGGTCTTTGGCTCCCTTGGTTCCCTTGTGGTCGCGGGTGTAGGTCAGGCCGCCCACATAACCACTGGCCAGCGATGCGGCATTACCCCACTGGGAAACCAGCGGCGTGAAGGCCCGGCGCAGGCGAATCCACGACTCTCCATCCTTCACCACGCGGGCATCAAGGCCCTTGAGCAGATCAGTGGCGAGGTCGATGCGGTCCGACGAGAAGCGGAGGAGGTCGTTGCCGATGTCATAAGCATTGACCATTGGGTCGAGACCCGAAATGCGGTCTTCATCGGTGCCGTAGGTCAGGTCAGGCTCAGGTGAGCGAGCCGCGATTTTGGCCAGCTCGGCTTCTTCATTGCCATCAATAGTTTTGTAAGCATATTCAATCGCCCAATAGTCGTAAGGCCCAAGGGTGGTTGAGAAATAATCGCCCTGAGGCTTGCCCTTGGGGGCTAGATTGATCGGGGCATAGTCCATCACGCTGCCGGTGATGCCCTTTTCGCTGGTGATCTTCTTGTCGTGAAGCTGGTCAGCAGTGAGCATGGCGCTGGCACGGAAATTATGACGCAGGCCAAGCGAATGGCCCACTTCGTGCATGACCACCTCTTTAATCGCCTGCCCGATCAGCTCTTCAGGCAGCTTCGGAGCCTCTTCTTTTTTGGCTTCATCCTTCTTGGGCTCTTCTTTTTTGGCGTCGCCCTTCTTTTCGTCTTCCTTCTTGGGTGGATCAGCCAGAGCAATGGTCGCCAGCGACATTTCATAAGCAATGCCGGCGGCGAAATTGCACATGGCATGATTGGCGCCCAGATGCTTTTGCAGGGCCAGATCAAGCGATGACCATTCAGCCGGAATGGCATGAAGGCTGTTTTCACCGTTTAACCGCTGCTGATTGCTGAGCATTGGCGTGGGTGAACCAAAGCCCTTGCGGGCGGCCAGAATCGGGCTGATGATCTCGCCCACAACCGGCTTCATGGCTGATTCATCGCCCTGGGCTGCGGCCGGGACAGGAATGCCCTTGAGCTCGGCATACATCTGCTTCCAGGCACGAATCCAGGAGGCGTCAAAAACGACGTCGCCGTCGAGCATTTCGCCCGTCAGCGGGTTGGCACGCAGGTTTGAGCGGGCATAGGTGCTGTCGCTAGTAATCCACTTCAGCGTGCAATAGTTCAGATCTTCCGGATCAAAATCATCACGCTCATTCTGCCAGCGAACGGCAATGGCATTGGCAATGCCGACCTTCTCAAAGGCCTTATTCCATTCCAGAATACCGGCTTCCACATAGGGCCGAAGCTCAATTGGCACGGTATCTTCCACCCACCAGACAATCTGCTTCTTGGGTGGGCTGAGCTTGGCCCGGGGGTTGGCCTTTTCCAGGCGCCAGCGGTTGATCTGGCGGACGAACTGCGTGTCAGGATTATTCGAGCCGAAGTCCTTGACGGCACTCAGGAAGTGGCCGACTCGGTTATCGGCCGGGCGGGGTCGATACATCGGGTCAGGCAAACGGCAGAGGCTATAGTGAACCACCAGCGTGAGCCCGCGGGAGTCAACCACCGAAGGATCGCTGCCCCGGCCTGAGAATGTGGTTTCGACCTGAAGTTCGATATTGTTGGGGAAGGCTTTGATCTTGTTCCACGACGTGCGGCTGCGGTCCGGGAAGCCGAACGGCAGTTGGGCAAAATTGCCGAAGAAGATGTCAGTGAAATTAATGACAACCGAGCCGCCCATCGGGTTTAACGCGAGGATCGGCAGCGACTGGATAATTGAGTCGGTGTAGTTCTGCTCGACGGCTTTTTCGAGATCGCGGTTGGACGTTTTGAAGTGAATATTACGCCTGATGAGCTGAACACGGTCGCCGACTCGCTTGAAGAGCAGCACCCATTCATCGTCGGACGTGATTGGCGTGCCGGCCTGGGCCAGCCCCTTGGCGATGGTGATGGGGGCCAGAAACGGCTGATTCAACTGCGTCGGCTTGATCTCGGCATAGAGATTGTCGTCTTTTTTATGCAGCGTGAAAAGGCCATCGTATTTGGTGGCGTCTTTGGTCAGCTCGTTAAAGTCACCGTATTTTTTCGGCATGCCGCCGAGCATCGCCGCAAAGCTGGATGGCCGCGATGCCGCTGCGCTCGCGGGTGCGGTGGGCGGGGTGGGTGGCTTGGGGTCGGCGTCCTGCGCGATCAGCATTCCGATCGACGGCACAAACGAAAGTGCCGTTAATAGCAATAATTTGCGATTCATCGTGTTCCTGCTCATCTCGGTGCGATATCTTGGGCGTGAAGCAAGTTGAGTGAAGATGAGGCCAGCGTTCGGTCAGGACGATCCAACATCGATCTTCATGATTTCTCAATCTTATCATATTCATTCTGACACACAATATATTATCCAGTCGCCGCTTTTTCGATTTTCGGTATTTTTTACGCAGAATAAATAAACGATATTTTCGTTAAAACTGAATTAATCATTCTGTCTTCCCTTTCAAGAGTATGAAAAGATGCGAAGCGATAAAGCTAACTTGGTCATTTCTGAGGGCGGTAGGTATTTGCCACTTGCTCATTTGTCCCCCCCTGCACTTTCGATGGTCGGTTGCCGCCCCGTTCTCTGAACTGGCTTTTTTTGTTATAATTCGTGAGTGAATAACCCGAAAGCCACGCAAGCAGACTGTAAACACATGGCCCGGACCGGCAGCGACATTAAAGCGACTTTCTCATTCGTCAGCCTTGGCTGTGCCAAGAATCTGGTTGATTCCGAACGCATGCTCGGCCTCCTGGCTCAGGACGGCTATGTGCTTGTGCCAGAAGATGATGAGCCTGATCTGATGATCGTCAATACCTGCGGCTTTATCGATACTGCGCGGCAGGAATCGATGCAGGTCATTCAGGAGATGATCGACCGCAAGGAGGCCGGCGAGCTGAAGGGCGTGATTGTGGCCGGCTGTCTGGCCGAACGCTTCAAGGAGAAGCTTTTTGACGAAGCGCCCGGCATTGATCAGGTGGTTGGCGTCTTTGGTCGCGAAGAGATCACACGTGCGGCCGACCGCATTGTCGGCGGCCTCGAAGAGCAGCGCACGCTTTTTAACCCGGCTCCGATTCGGGCACAGGAAGACACGGCCCGGCTTCGCATCACGCCCCGGCACATGGCTTATTTGAAGGTCTCAGAGGGCTGCGACCGGCTTTGCACCTTCTGTGCCATTCCCGGCATGCGTGGCAAGCATGTGACCAAGCCGATGGATGAAGTGATTCGCGAAGCCCGCGAACTGGTGGCCGACGGCGTGCAGGAACTGGTGCTGGTGGCGCAGGATATGACGTATTATGGCGTCGATCTTTACGGCCAGCCGAAACTGGCCGAGCTGCTTGGCCGACTGGAAAATGAAGTGGCTGGGCTAAGCTGGATTCGCGTGCTTTACTGCTATCCGCAGTTTTTTAACGACGAACTTTATACGGTGCTTGGGCAGTCGAAAAAGATTATTCCGTATCTGGATATGCCGCTTCAGCACATCAATGATCGCATGCTACGCCGGATGAATCGCCGCCACAGCCGTGGCCAGACGGAGTCCATCATCAAGCGATTGCGTGACTCCATTCCTGACCTTTTCTTACGAACGACATTCATCGTTGGTTTCCCGGGCGAGACGGAAGCGGAATTCAGCGAACTGCTGGAATTTGTCGAGAAAACACGATTTGAGCGGATGGGCGTTTTCACTTATTCTGACGAGCCCGGCACGCCTGCCTTTCTGCTGCCTGATCGGGTGCCTGATAAGGTGAAGCTTGAGCGTCAGCAGCGGCTGATGGCCGCCCAGCAACCGATTGCCGAAGAGATCAATCAGAAACGGCTGGTGGGCCGCAGGCTTGATGTGCTGATTGACAGTGTGAACCCGCAGGCCGCCCGCGGACGTAAGTCGTGGGTGGGCCGAACCTTTGCCGACGCCCCGGATGTGGACGGCCTGGTGCTGGTGCATGGCCGAAATCTGCAGGCCGGCGACATGGTGCCCTGCCGGATTGAATCAATTCAGGGCTATGACTTGATCGCCACCGCACTGGCCGAGCCGGAACGGCCTGAAAAGCCGCCGCGAAAGCCGCGCCGGGGCGGCGATGGCAAGCCGCGATTGCCAATTCTGGGCTAATCCATTCCGGAAACGAAAAACATGTCAGAAAATACCGCTACTGCCGAAAAAAAGCCTGAACCGTTCTGGACGATCCCCAACATCATGAGCTTCGGGCGGCTGGGGGCGGTGGCGGCAATTTTGTGGGCCATTGACACCAGTCGGTGGGAAACGGCTTTGATCCTTTTTGCTCTGGCTTCGATTTCTGACTGGCTGGATGGGTTTATTGCTCGCCGCTTCAATCAGGCGACGGTGCTGGGCCGGCAGCTTGACCCGCTGGTTGATAAGGTGATGGTCATTGCCGTTTTGGTGCATCTGGCGGCACTGCCGGGTAGTGGTGTGCGGCCGTGGATGGTGAGTGTGATCGTGGCCCGGGAGCTGATTATTCAGGCCCTGCGTGGTTATCTGGAATCGGCCAGTGTTGGTTTTGGAGCGAAAATGGCGGGCAAGTTGAAAATGGCATTTCAATGTTTTGCAATCGTCGCCATTTTGATTGTATTTCGCGAGGGTGGTGAAACTACGGCCGGGCGTGGGCTGGTGGTGCTGCGCGATGGGTTGATGATGATCGCGCTGCTGCTCACGGTTTACAGCGGATGGGCTTATCTGATGCGGGCGAGGTCGATTTTTGCCGGAGGGAGCGTGGCTTGAGCGCTCTGGCATGGCTTGAAGCCCTGATTCTCGGCCTGATTCAGGGCCTGACCGAATTTCTCCCCGTTTCCAGCGATGGCCACTTGGCCTTGGGGCAGGCCCTTTTTGACCACCTGCGCAGCTCGCGCCGCAGTGGGTCTGACAAGCTTCTGCTCGACATTATTTTGCACCTGGGCACGCTGGTGGCCGTTTTGATCTATTATCGCAATTGGTTTTTGCCAATTTTCAAACGAAATCAAGATGGTTTATCAGCAACAGAAGAGATGGCGGCGGATCTGGTGCCCCAGTCCCGGCCAGAGCTTCTGCGTGTGACATTGCTGGCGATAGTGGCTACGCTACCCACGGGTGTGGTGGGGCTGGCACTCAAAAAAGCATTTGAGCAGGCACATGATTCGCTTTATGCGGCGGCGATCGGCTTTTGGGTCACGGCGGCGGTGCTCTGGCTATGCCAGAAGCTGCCGGGCGGTGGCAAAGGCATGAAAGAGACGACTTTTTTCGATGCTTTTCTGATTGGGCTGGCTCAGTCGCTTGCACCGCTGCCCGGTGTGAGCCGGAGCGGAATGACGATCGCTGCTGCGCTGGGGCGTGGGCTTTCGCCGGCATGGGCGGCTGTTTTTTCGCTATGGATTTCGCTGCCGGCGATTGGCGGAGCGCTGGTGATGGAGCTGAAAGACTTGATTGAGACGCCCGATATTGACAAAAGTCTGCTGAAAATGGGGCTGGTGGGGGCGGTTGTTTCGGGAATTGTCGGTTATTTTGCAATTTTGTGGCTGGTGCGTGTGGTGCGGGCCCGTCGGCTTGAGATTTTCTCCATTTATCTGGTTCTGCTGGGTGTTGCCGTTTTGGGATGGGCAGTGAGTCGTGGTTAATCAGCAAGTGATAGTAGTTATTTTGGTTGGCGAAGAGTGAGATAGATGGCGGGCTGGTCGTTTTTTCTTATTTTCTGGTACTATAATCAATGTTGAAGTGTATCTGTTCATCACAGTGTATGGTCTGAACCTTAAACTTTGCTGGCTCGAACTGATTTGACGACCGATATTCCGGCTTCGCTTGAAAATGCACGTGTGCTTGTTACGGGTGCTTCCGGGCTTCTGGGCAGCCATCTGGCTGAGCTCTGGACGCTGGCGGGGGCCTCAGTCCGCGTGATCCTGCGGAGTGAGCGGCCGACCCCCTTTCTGGATCGCCTGGGCGTTGAATACAGCTATGGCGACCTGACAGACCCTCGAGCCTGCCGGGTGGCGTGTCAGGGTGTTGATTTTGTCTGCCACGCAGCGGCCAAGGTGGGCGATTGGGGCCAGTGGGACGACTTTCAGCACGACACCATTGAAGCGACCCGGCAGATCGCCGTGGCTGCGAAAGTGGCAGGTGTCAGGCGTTTTGTGCAAATTTCGAGCACCTCAGCTTATGGGCATCCGCCGGATAGCCATGCCCCAATTCGCGAAGATTACCCGCTGGGGCAGAATATCTGGCGGAAAGATCCCTACACGCTGGCCAAGGTTGAATGTGAACGCCAGCTTTGGGGGCTGGCTGAAAATGGCCTGAGGTTAACAGTTTTGCGGCCAAGCTGGCTTTATGGCCCGAGAGACCGAATCACGCTGGCCCGGATTATTGGCAAGCTGAAATCAGGCAAATTTCGGTTGATTGGTCCGGGGGATAACCGAATCTCGGCGGTTGATGCGTCGGAAGTTGCCCGGGCGGCTCTGCTGGCCTGTGCCACAGAAGCCGCTGAGGGCGAAGCATTTAACATCACCGATCTGGGTGAAATCACACAGGCTGAATATTTCGGAATGATGGCCCGTGCCATTGGTATGGAGCCGGTGCGCCGCACAGTGAATTACCGGCTGGCGTTTGCGGCATCGATCGGGATGGAAATGTGGGGCCGGACGATGCACGCGCACCGCCCGCCACTTTTGACACGATATTCAACCTGGCTGATGGGCCGGAGGCTCTGGTACGACAATACCAAGATTCGCGAAACGCTCGGCTGGAAGCCGCTGGTCGATTATCAGACGAGCCTGAGCCGCGCCGTGGCATGGTATCTCAGTCAGGCGAGTTGATCAGGCACAACGGCTTTTACGTCAGCTCTGCCTGATAAATAAAATAATTGTAAGTATTTTTGATTCAATTGTTTAGAAGGCAGAGCCCTCGTCCGAGCCATTGACATGAAATGGTGCTTCGCCGCCTGACCTGCCGAATCGTTCGTCGGTTGAAGAGAGTGATTCGAATCGCATGATATTGCGCAGGAAGGTCAGTTTGGCGGTGCCGGTGGCGCCTGAGCGGTTTTTGGCAATGATGACTTCGGCCACACCGGGCGAATCGTTGGGGTCGTAATATTCAGGCCGGTGCAGAAGCAGAATGATGTCGGCATCCTGCTCAATGGCACCTGACTCGCGCAGGTCAGCCATTCGGGGGCGGCGGTCTTCACGGGTTTCAACACCACGGTTGAGCTGGGAGAGGGCGATCACCGGGATATTGAGCTCTCTGGCCAGCGTCTTGAGGCGGCGGCTGACTTTGGCGATATGCTCCTGCCGGCTCTCGCGCGAATCTTCCTGCTCAATGAGCTGGATGTAGTCGATCAGGACAAGCCCAAGACCATCGTTTTTGGAATGGAGGCGGCGTGCGTTGGCGGCGATTTGAACGACAGAGCGAGAGGGCGAGTCGTCGATAAAAACCGGAGCCGAGCGAAGCACTTCATACGCTTCGCCAATTTTGGCCATCTCTTTGGTGCCCAGATGATGACCAGTCCTGAGCTTGTGTCCTTCGACACGGCCACGGGCGGCCAGAAGGCGTTCGCCAAGCTCATTCTGGCCCATTTCAAGGCTGAAGAAGAGCACAGGTTTCTGGAGATTAATGGCAACGTTATCGAGAATATTCAGGGCGAAGGCGGTTTTGCCCATCGAGGGGCGTGCGGCCAGAATGATGAGCTGTGAGCCCTGGAAGCCGCCGGTCATTTCATCGAGATCAACGTAACCGGAGCCGACGCCTGTTACGGCCATACGGCTTTCGGAACGCTGGGCGACGCGATCCATGGTCGAAGTGATCACGTCCCTGAGCTCTACCGTCTGACTGCTCGCCTGGTTATTTGAAATTTCGAATATTTTGGTTTCGGCAAATTCAATGAGTTTGTTGGCTGTGACGCTATTGGAATAAGCTTCGGTAAGAACTTCCGAAGCCGCGCTGATCAGATTTCGAGTGATTGCCTTCTCATTAACAATCTGGGCGTAGTATTTGGCATTGGCGGCATGGGCCACACTTTCGGCGATCGTCATCAGGGCGTCGTCGCCGCCGATCTTTTCCATCATGTTTTTGCTGATCAGATGCTCTGCGAGCGTGATCAGATCAACAGGCTCGCTGGCATCATACATATGCCGCATGATGCTGAAGAGATGCTGGTGCGATTCGCGATAAAAATCCTCGGGTTTCACGATTGTCACGACGTCGTGCATGACCGAGTTATCCATGAGGATACTCGCGAGGAGCCCCTGCTCTGCTTCGAGGTTGTAAGGTGGCATTCGCTCAGGCACGGACATGGGTGACGTTCCTTGTTCCCAGTTGGAATATCAATTTTGATTGACCAGACAGTTATGGAAAAAAGAGCTGCTGAATAACAAAAAAATAAGTACGGATGCCGGCATAAATAACCGGCATCCGCTGCAAGTGTTTGCCGATCACTCAGTGTGGGCTGGGACAACCCAGAGATTGATCTCGGCTTCAATATCCATACCGAAAGCGAGCTTGATGGTGTATTGGCCAAGCTCCTTGAGAGGGCCGTCGATCTTGACCATCTCTTCGGTGACATTGAAATTGGCTGAGCGTAGCACCGTGGCGATCTGGTCGGAGTTGACCGAACCGTAGAGATAGCCTTCGGGGTTGGCATTGGCTTCAATTGTGATCGACTTCTGGTTGACCTGAGCGGCCAGGCTGGCAAGCTCGCTGCGGCGGGCGGCTTCGAGCTCTTTGGCACGACGCTTGTGCTGTTCAACGATACGCAGGTTATGTGGTGTGGCGAAAATGGCCAGACCCTGCGGCACAAGGTAGTTACGGGCATAGCCTGGGCGAACCTTCACCGCCTCGCCGGTCTTGCCAAGGTACGGTACGTTTTGAAGCAGAATCAGGGTCTGAGTCCCGTCCTTCGCCCGCAGCGGATGATTTTTTCTCCGCTCAACACCCGGCTGGCGTGGCTTTTCCGGGGTTTTGGAACCTGTCTTTGATTTCGCTGTGCTACTGGCCATGATTTTCAACTCCTCAAGTTTCTATTGATCGTGTGGTTTGCCGAAGACCAATCGCCGGGTATATGCATCCGGCGAAAAGCGTCTGTTTCAATGAATCAGAAGGGGATGTCTTCTTCTGGAGCGTCGGGCGGGCCTGAATCATAAGGGGCCGGGCGACGGGGCGGAGGCATATTGCCTGGTGCCCGCCGCGGAGCAGCACCTGATGGCGGGCCAGCATAGCTCTGTTCATCAGCCATGGAGGCAGGCGGCGGCGGACTGCCGTCGTCCTTCCGCTCAAGGAACTGAACACGCTCGGCTTCGACCTTAATTTTGGATCGCTTTTCGCCTTCGCGAGTTTCCCAAGTCTCTTCTTTCAGATAACCTTCCACGTGGACAGCGCGGCCCTTGCGCAAGTATTGACAGCAATTCTCGGCCTGCCGGTTCCAGACAGTCACGACGATATAGAGGGTTTCCTCGCGATTTTCACCTTCGCGCGTGGCATATTTACGACTCGTTGCCAGCTTCAGATCCGCCACGGGTGTGCCGTTTGGCGTATAACGAAGCTCAGGGTCGTGAGTCAGTCGCCCGATCAGGAAAACCTTGTTCAAGTCGGCCATCTGGTGCACCTCCACTTCCAGAAGTCATCAGAGTAAGAGACCCTGATGACTCTGCCGGAAGATTTATTCTTCGTCCCGCCGGCGGCGGCGTGGACGTGAGTCTTCGTAGTCTTCCTCCGAACGTTCATCATCAACTGATGGTGTTGAATTCATCGCAGCCTGAATCAAAGGCTCAACCAGCTTGGCTGGGATCTTCAGGATCATCTCGCGAAGAATTAACTCATTCAGGCGGCAATCGTGATTGATCGCAGGCAGGGTGAGTGAATCAACCTTAAAATAAGTCAGCAGATAAATGCCTTTACGGTGCCCTTCAACCGGATAGGCCAGTTTGCGCTCGTCCCACTGACGGGTGGCCACAATCTCTGCCTTCTGGCGGGTCAGAATTTCATGCACCTGCGCAACCGATTCGTCCCAATTGGACGAGGCTTTGGTGCTATCCAGAAGAAACATCGCTTCGTAAGTCTGAACGGACAAGGATCGAACCTCCCAAAACCGGCCGCCACAATCCCAAGTTCTCCGGTAAAACAATAACCGCAGGAGTCAGGAAGCGACCAGGTTATCAACAGTAGCTGACACGATCAAAATACTCTACCACATTTGGTTGTTCAAAGTGAGCAGGAGCAAGCAATTGAACCTGATGAACTAGCTGCTTCGGCCTTCCGGCATGGCACCGTTAAACCTGTTCATCGCCTGCTCAATACCTGAACTCACCCAAACACTCACCGCCTGCAGGGAACTTAAAATCGCTGAGTCAACCACCGGCTTTTCGCTCGGACGGAACCGGGAAAGTACAAAATCGGCGGCGTCTATTACGCCCCGCTCACCAATCCCGATCCGAAGTCTCGGAAACTGCTCCGTTCCAAGTGCCCTGGCAATATCTCTCAGCCCCTTCTGCCCCCCATCACTACCACCAGTCCTGATTCTCAACTTGCCCAGCGGAAGACTTAAATCATCACACACAACAAGCAGATCAGTAACCTGTATTTTGTAAAACCCTGCCAGTGCCCCTACCGACTTGCCACTGAGATTCATGAATGTCTGTGGCTTGACAAGTAATACTCGGCGGAAATCGATTTCAATCTCGGCAATTTCCGCATCGAACCGCTGGCTGAACCTTACACCTGACTGACAGAGTGCAAGTCGATCAATGACTTCAAAACCGATGTTGTGTCGGGTTGCGTCGTATTTTGAGCCTGGGTTACCAAGCCCCACCACAACCTTGAAGTTCGCCACCGACCTGCCTCAAAACAAGAACCGTCAGGCCACCAATAAGGCAGGCTGACGGTTCCAGATACAAATCTCACTCTTCCGTCTTCTTCTCCGGACGCGTGATTCGCTCCGGTTCGGTCGCTGCCGGTTCGCTCGAAGTGGCAACTTCGCCCGTTGGGCGCACCAGATGCACTACGACTTCATCGGCTGGAGTCAGCGCCGTAACCCCGGCGGGAAGTGAAAGCTCCTTGACATGAATCGATTGACCCATGTGCAGGTTGCTGACATCGACCCGGATCGAGTCGGGCAATTGGTCGGCCCGGCAACGTACCTTGATGGTGTGGTGCGTCACTTCCAGCACACCACCTTCTTGTGTGCCCGGCGATTCACCGCGAATATCCACCCGGACATCGCTTTCAATCTGCTCCGTCAGGTCCGCACGGAAAAAGTCAATGTGAATCACTTCGCTTGAAAGGTGATTCCACTGAAGCTCTCGCACCAGCACGGTTTCCGTCTTGCCATTAATCTGGAGGCCAACCAGATGTGAACCACGCTTGATAATGCCAGTAACGTCCTCAGATGTGAGGGAAACTGGCTGCGGCGACACCTTGTGACCATAGATAATGGCCGGTACACGGCCCTTTTTTCGCAGGTCTCGACAGACCTTTGAGCCGGTACCCTTGTTCTTGGCGGTATCCCGTGCTTCGGCAGGGACGTTGACGATCGTACTCATGAGTTCAGAAATCTCTATGTCAATTCCAACGATATCAGGCAAAACACGCATGAATTTAGCGTGCAGAGCAATGATGGGCCGATATAATCAGATCCCGTTCGAATCGGGACAAGTGGCCGAAAAAATCGGCTGATTAGACGCGTCCGACCCGCCTCTCACCACCCAACATCATCGGTGTGGAGGTCAATCCGGAAAAGGTTACTCAAAATTTAATCGTTTTTCAAGTCCCAAGGCTTTATTTTATTTTGACTCGCCAGCAGACTCCGCAATGCACCACCTTCCATTGGTCCATTCGAGCCTGGCCACATCACCTGCCTGGGGTCGCAGCGGCAACTGCCCAAATTGGTCAGGCAATAAGGTTTCATCCGATCCAAAACAACAACGCCGAATCGCCAGCACCGAAGTTAATAGTAGCGGACCCGGCCGAACCATCAGGCGGTGTGCGTCAATCGCGAAAACTTCTTTCCGGTCATTTTGAAGTGCCACGGAAAGTGTGTTTTCTGGCAACAAGATGTTGAGCTCATGCAGTGTACGATCAACACTGAAACCACAAATTCCCAGAAAGATCTTTTCAGACTCATCCAATAATGATCTTAATTCTCTGTCGTTAAGAATTACTGATGGTTTTGCCGCCGCGCCTGTTATCTCATTCAGCCGGGCCATTTGGAAAAGTTCATGATTCCAGTGGCCACTGGACATCGGTGGGTCGAGCCATTCAAGGTGAGCCACGTTAAGGCTCTGTTGATTGATAACTTCTGTGTTGCATTCCTGCTTCAGTTTATCGAAAAGGCCGATCAATTCGCTGGCCGACTTGCTGCGGTCCAGGCGTGCCCCAACCTCGCGAATCATCTGGCAAACGCCACCGAGGTCGATCGGATGAACGGCCAGAACGGCTGGATTGCCGGGAAGGCTGGCCGCTGCCTTGGCGACCGTTTTTTCGCTGATGGCGCAGACATCGCATTGGGCCTGAGTCAGTATCAGATCAGGACGAAGGCTGGCCAGCAATTCAGAATCCAGATCATAAAGATCTGTGCCATTGTGACTTCGAACATCCTCATCAATGGCTTTTGAGCTTTTGCTGTCGTCGATCCGGCAGCGAGTCAGCCTGGGTAATTCAGGCCAGCCTGATGGCAGGTCGCACTCGTGGCTGATGCCGCAGATCGTCTCGCCCATACCAAGGGCAAGCACGGTGTCAGTAAGACCCGGCAGCAGGCTGACGACTCGTAAAGGCTTTGGCATCATGCAACTCTGGTGAATCAGTCAACAGGTGTCAGGTCGTTGCGGGGGCCGATGCTTGAGAGTGCCATGGGGCGAAGTGGAAATTTTTCAAGTAGTTGATTAACTTGCTCAACAGTCACGGCGTTTAATGATGCAATGTCTTCATCCAGCGAGACATGCCTGCCGAGATAGGTGTAATAGCTACCCAGCGGAAGAAGCCGGCCCATGGGGCGTTCGGCGCGAATCACTGCACGGGAAAGCGTTTTGTTTCGAGCCCGGTCAATCTCTTCCTGAGACAGGCCTGTGTCGCGTAACTTGTGTATGACATGTGAGATGCGGTCGAGATTTGCTTCGGCGTTTTCCGGGTCGCAGCCCAGAAAGAGCATGAAAGCTCCGGCCTGATTGTATTCCTGATAGCCGAAGTCGCACATTTCGGCATGGCCGGGGTGGACAAGTTCCCAGTAAAGCCTTGAGCCGGTGGCATCGCCAAACGCCGTTGCCAGCACGCTTGCCGCATGCCGCAGTGGGTCTTCCAGTGCCGGGGCACTGGCCATCATCACAATCATCTGCTGCATATCGTCCGGGCGATGAATCTGCCTGAAGCCACCATGACCAGTGGTTGAAAACGTCTCTCTTCCAGCACCCGGGGCATTTTTCCAATGGCCGCATTTGGCTTCGGCGAGTTTCAGAAGGTCGTCCCATCGCCCTTTGCCGCTAAAGGCAAGCACAATATTGGCCGGCGAATAGCGCCGGTTGAAATAGTCGTGCATCTGCCCGACTTTCATGTCGGTGATAGAGTCAACAGTGCCCAGAACGCTCTGGCCCAGCGGGTGCTTGCCGAAATGTGCTTCCTTGGCGGCTTCATAAGCGACCATCAGCGGATTATCATCGTACATGCGTATTTCTTCGACGATGACCAGTTTTTCCGTATCAAAGTCGTCGCTCCGAAGGCTGGGGCGCATAATGTCTGCCAGCACGTCGAAAGCGGCGGGCATATATTCCGGCAGAGCTGTGACGTGATAGACCGTATCTTCCTCACTCGTCATCGCATTATGGCGGGCACCGACCCGGTCGAGGTCTCGATTGACGGCCAGGGCATCGCGTCTGTCTGTTCCCTTGAATAGCATGTGTTCAAGAAAATGTGAAAGGCCGCTCTCAGCGCCTGTTTCGTCGCGGGCCCCAGTGCGGACAAAAAAACCGCTGCTGACCGAATGGGCCTGATCATTCAGCTCGGCCACAACCCTGAGGCCGTTTGAGAGCACCGTTTCATGAAATTGCATCAGTGAGAGAACCTTCCTGACCTTTGATACGACTTTGATTTAAAGAGCGACCGGCGATGAAAATCAGGCGACGACCGGGGTGATGTCAATCACGCTGCCTTCAGCCGACCCCTCCGGCTCTTCCTTAATCCGTATTCCTGATAAGGCCAGAGCCGCGACCAGAGAGACAAATGCGGCCAGAATGACCGCCATGCCGACACCGGCCATGACCGTGGCCACCAATGTCAGCAGGATTTTTCGTGTCAGATCAACGACACCAAGGAGAAATCGCTTGACGGCGCTAAGAAGGGATTCAATCAGTTGCATGGCTTTGAAACTCCGTCGGCTTGTGATGAATGTGTCCAAAACCTGTGATCATCTGACTTTCAGAGCCTTAGGCCCCAGTGTCAGAATCGTCATGAGGTCGAGATTAAACGTTGATGTATATGAGCTTACATCATGTTCTGTAAGCTGGTTCATTGCCTGGCTGATTTCCGCCAGTGTGCGCACACGGCCAAGGTGAAAATAATCGGCGGCAAGCGATGCCGAGCGAGCCAGACTCGATTCCTGCTGCATCACCAGACCGCTCACCAGGCAGGCCTTCATCATCTCCATCTCTTCACGATTGACACCGTTTTTCTTGATTCGTTCAATCTCCTGAAGCGTCACATCAAGGGTTTCCTGAGCCCGCTCGGCACTTGTGCCAGCATATATCACTGTGGCTGCATGACGATAAAACGCCTCATAACCGGCATAAACCGAATAACACAAGCCTCTTTTTTCACGCACTTCAGAAAAGAGGCGGGCTGAGGAATATCCGCCCAGAATGGCCATGGCGGCACGAGCCTGATAATAATCCGGCTGATTGATGTCAGTGGAAGGAAATGCGAGCGTGATCTGGCACTGATTAGTTTCTTTTGGAATGTGTGTAATGGATTTGACAGGGCTGGTGGCAGCCGGGAAGGCGACAGATCGGGCTTCCCACTCGCCAAATTCAGCGATGACCTTATCTTTCAGCGCATTGAAATCAAACGAGCCTGCCACAGCGAGAATTGCCTGATCAGGCTGGATTAAATCCCGATGGGCCTGCGTGATGTCATCGATTGTCATAGACTCAATGCCCGACTCCGTGCCGCCGGCATGACGGCCCCAGGCACTACCGAAATAGTGCTTGCGCAGGTGTGTCATGGCAAGGCTGGCAGGGTCGTCTTCAAGGCTTTGCAAGCCTTGAAGGGCCAGGGCCTGAATGGGCTCCAGCGAATCTTCGCCAAGATGAGGCCGGCGGATCATGTCGGCGAAAAGCTCAAGCGTTGGCGAGAGACTGCTGCCAAGCATAGCCGCCGAGAGCGAAACATGAGAGACCGATGCCGACTGGCTGTGACTGACACCAAGCGAATCAAACTCTTCGATTAATTCGGCTGAGTCGCGACTGCCGGCGCCGCGTGGCAACCATTCAGCCAGCATGGCAGAACGGCCAAGCCGTTTCGCTGGATCAAAAACAGCTCCGGCCGGGATCATCAGCGTCATCGCTACAGATCGAACAGAACCCATTGGCTCGGCAACGATCGTCAAACCGTTCGATAGTCGCTCAATATGAACTTTGGAATCAGACACGCAGGCGAACCTCTGAATTTTTGATGCGAAGCAGCCAGCGATCAATCGTAGATCGCGACTTAAGTTAATTTATCTTATCAGAAAACATGACTGTTGTGTGAACAGATACGGTTATTTCGTATTTTCCTGAAATTCGGTAATTGATCTGTGGCTTGATTCCACCTACCATTTAAAAGAGACTTAGTCATAGTCTGTGACCCAGTTTCAATCCAATTCGATACGGTAATATCCCACTCGGCCTTCGGACATTCAGTCTCTTGTTGCAAGCGACGAAAGGGCGGGAATATGATTCGCTGTCGTGCCAGTCAGTATCGGTATCTCCTCTCCGCTGTTTCAGCAACGACGATTTTGTTGGTCGTCCGCTCGGCATGCCTGGCCCAGACGACTTCATCAAACGGGCCTGGCCATTTATCAACGTCCAATGCGTCGCCCCGTACCATTTTGCACGACCCTGATTTCGGCTCGCCGTTTCGCAGCACCCCCTTCACCATGGGCGATGTCCTGCGAAGCCATGGGCAATTACCTCCCATCAATACCCTTCAATCTCATAATTCCGCCAGTTGCCTGGCAATTCCCGGCAATCAGGGGCAGTCGTTTATCGGTTCAGCCCCGCGTTATCGCAATGGATGGCTGACTTACAATCTCGGCACTCTGGGCATCGTCTCGCCCGGCTGGGCTGGCTATCCTTACTACTCGCCTTATTTTTACGGGCCGACCGTCTGGGGCTATCCAGCGCCTTATCAAAGCTGGGGCTTCGGTGGATATTATAATCCCTATCTTTACTATAATTCCGGGCTTCCGTATGGCTGGGCACCTTTCTGGATACAACCGGTGAATCGGCTTGTCCCAAATCATGGCCTGATCTTTTCGATGGCTGAAATTGTTAACCGGGGCAATGCAAGATTCGGCCCGGCCAGACCAGTGCGACAGCTTCGAAAGGCCAACGGCAACCCGAATAACGGCGGCATAATGCTCCCCGGCGCAGAGCCTGCCAATAATGTGCAAAACTTGGGAATGAAAGCATTTGCACCAATTCATCAAGGGCCTCTTGCCCAGGCTCCCGCTGACCCTCTCAAATCCGATCTTGCTACTCAAATCGGCGTTTCACTGCTAACGCCAGCCGCAGAACAGGCCGCTGAGTCGTCGGTAAACTTAAAGCCACGAAGCCAACGGGCAAACCCAGCACAGAAGCGTGATGGTAAAGTGGCATTTTCAGGCGCTAACAGCGACCAGTCGGAGACACTGAAACTTCGAAATCAGCTGCAGACGGCAGATCGTCTAGCCCGCAATGGCCTCTTTGATGAAGCCCGCAGCCGATATCAGGAAATCGCCAAACGAGAACCATCTGCACCTGAACCATGGCTACGGATTGCTCAGATTGAAGTCCTTGCAGGAAATAGACTTCCGGCGCTTAGTGCATGGCAGCAATTTCAGATGCGATCGGGACGATCGGAAACCGGCTACACCAAAAAACTTCGATGGAACGATATAGCAGATGACAACAGCCGCGCAGAAGCAGCTGAAAATCTTAAAATCTGGGCTGAACAGAATACAGATGAAGCGATTGTCGCAATCAAGGCAACGATGAGCACGGCCGCCAGATTGCCATAACTTTATCAGGGGGTGATATTCCGAAATCAATATCCCTGATAAACTTGCAATTATTTCATATAATACTTTATCAATCCATATTCACGAATCATTCGATGACGCTCCGTTAGACGGGTGGCTAGTACGCTTACGGGTAAAAAAAATGACAAAAAGTCTTTTTAAAAGAAAAAGAATTGATTGGTAAGACACAATACAACTAATAAAGAAAAAAAACGATAAAAAATCCCATATACAATATTGACAAGTTAATATCGGGAGTTATACTCCCAATGCAGGGTGACTCCAAGGGGACGATGAGCCAGAGTATGACGTGGGGAGACGTCTTATTCTGGCCATCGTTTTTTTATTGGTTTGATACATATGTTCGATTGCAATGAGATCAAGCCCCCAAAATCTAATAAGAAAATCTGTTGTTCCGAATGGTAGATGGATTATGATAATCCATGATTTTATAGGATGTTAAGGAGGATAATTCATGCAGATGACTAGCGGAAGAAGAAAAAAAGATGAAAATTTTGTGGACCATTTGTTGACTGATGTTCGATCACTTGATAATATTTCACACTCTGCTTTCGTGGCAGTGAGTTGAAAAATGTGCTTGGAATTTGATCAGACTGCCGGTTTATACTAGGTAGATTACTGATGAGTGTTTTGGGACGCGAAATTCGCGAAACGGGGAAATGAGTAACGATCGAATCAGAATAAGAATGGAAGCCTATGACAATAGTATCCTGGACCAATCTGCGCGGGAGATAGTGGAAACTGCCCGGCGTACGGATGCCCAGGTTCACGGGCCCATTCCGCTCCCCACCCGGATTGAGCGATACACTGTGCTGCGTAGTCCGCACATCGACAAGAAGTCTCGTGAGCAATTCGAGATTCGCACGCACAAGCGTCTTATTGATATTATTCAGCCAACAAACAAAACGATTGACGCGCTGAACAAATTGAGTTTGCCAGCTGGTGTTGACATCAAGATCAAAGCCAGTCAGTCAGGTTCGTAATCAGGGGGTTACTGCTCTCCTGCAGTGAACTCTCATTGAACCGCATGAGCTTGAAACCTGCATCGATTCGATGTATGAAGTCGGCTCAACAGATCTGCAAAGAGCTGTGCGGAGAGAACTCTTCAGTCCTGAGACGAATATCATGCTTCGGTGTGATGTGTGGATGATGAAGAGAAATGAATAAAAATCTGCCATACGTCGATGGCGTAGATTTTGGAGTGGGTCGAATGAA